>JBFINV010000205.1:0-4737 GCA_041611015.1 Acidimicrobiales bacterium
GGGTCGCTCAGGGCGTCGATGGCGATGCTGAACTGCTCGGTGGTGAGACGGTGAAGGGCGATGGCCAGGGGTTCGGCGTCGCCGACGACGTAGCCGCTGGCGGGAACCTCGGGCAGGTACCGGGTCCGGGGATCCAGCGCGAGCACGGAACGGGAACGCTCGATCGCCGGCACGTCAGGAGGTTAGTGCCCGACATGGGTCGCGCGACCCACGCCGGCTTTGTTCGCCCCCCTGGTGGGACGATGGGAGGCGATGAGCTCACGCCCTCGTCTGCTGTCCGTCCTCGCTGCTCTGGCCGCCGTCTTGCTGGTGGCCTCCGGCTGCGCCGGCGAGACCCAGGTGGTGCTCGACAGCCCTGACATCGAGCCGAGCGCCGACGCCGCCGGGCCCGGTGGCGATGCTGGCGGCGCCGGGGACCCCCCCGCAGTGGACGGCGCCGAGCCGGCCGAGGAGGACGCCGGCGGCGGGTTCAAGCTGCCGCCGCTGGGCGAAGGCACGGGCGACGAGATTACCGACCCCGCTGGCACCGAAGAGTCCGGCGAGTCCGGCACCGTCGAGCCCGGGTTCCTTAAGAAGGCCGCCGAGGCCACCGACGCGGCCACGGCCTACCGGTACGAGATGGCCATCGAGATGCAGATCTCGGACGGAGCCATGAGCATCGACGTCTCCCCGGACGAGCCGTTCGCCGTGGGCGCGATGTCGGGGACGTCGGCGCACACCCTGCTCGACATGGGCCCCTTCTTCGACGCGGTCATCGAGTCGCTGGACCCGAGCCAGGCGGGTGCCATGCAGCGGCTCATCGGCGACGACCTGTCCATGGAGATCATCACCGTCGACGGCGCCCGGATGTACGTGCGGGCGCCGATGCTGGGACAGCTCGCCGGCGAGGGGCAGCTGCCCGGCGGCGCAGACCTCGCGGCGTTGCGCGACGGGTGGGCGATGGTCGACCTCGGCCAGGTCGGCTACCTCAGCGCCGAGGATCTGGCCCAGCTCACCGGGACCCAGGGCAGCACCACCCCCGACGCCATCGTCGGGCTGCTGCGCGAGGCCAGCGCCGACGTCACCGAGGTCGGCCGGGTCGACGTCCGCGGCGTGGCCACCACCCATCTGCGGGCCCGGGTGAACATGGGGGCCATGATGGAGGCCCAGGGCCTGGACCGGGACCAGCTGGCGGGCGTGGCCGGCGACCTCGACGCCATGTTGGACGTCGAGCTCCCCTTCGAGGTCTACGTCGACGACGAGGATCGGGTCCGGCGGGTGTCGCTCACCCTCGACCCGGAGGCGTTGCAGGACCTCGTCGGCGAGAGCGCGCCCCCGGGTGCCGACTTCTCGTTCACCAGCACCATCGACATGTTCGACTTCGGCGCCGACATCGAGATCACACCGCCGCCCGCCGACCAGATCGTGGCCGACCTCACCGACGCCTTCCTCGCGCTCGGCGGCTCCTGATTCCAGTGGGGGCCCGCTGGCACCGCTAGCGTGGCCCGCCATGGCGCAACGGGCATGACCGGGGTGGAGCTGGGCGTGGCCCTGGCCGTGATGGCGCTCGGTGCCGCGCTGCAGGGCAGCGTCGGCTTCGGCCAGAACCTGATGGCGGCGCCGGTGGTGGCGGCCATCGAGCCCGACGTGATACCCGGGGCGCTGCTGCTCACGGCCATCGCCATCAACTTCCTGGTCGCGCTCCGGGAGCGGGCCACCTTCGACCTGCGCGAGGTCAGCCCGGCGATCGTCGGCCGGCTGCCCGGCGTCGTGCTCGGCGCCTACGCGGTGACCGTGCTCTCGGCCGAGGGTCTGGGGCTGACGCTCGGGGCCCTGGTGCTGGTCGCCGCCATCGTCAGCCTCACCGGCGTCGCCTTCCCGGTCACCACCCGCACCAAGGCCGGGGCCGGTCTGCTGTCGGGCTTCGGGGCCACCACCGTCGGCATCGGTGGTCCGCCCATGGCCATCCTCTACTCGGGCTCGGACGGTCCGGTCCTGCGCTCGACTCTGGCCGGGTTCTTCCTGGTGGGGACCATCGTGTCCGCCTTGGCCCTCGTGGTGGTGGGGGAGCTGGGCAGCCGCGAGGTCGAGCTCGGCCTGCCCCTCATCCCGGGGGTGGTGGCGGGCTACCTGGCGTCGAGCCGGCTGGCCCCGGTCCTCGACCGCGGCTACACCCGGCCGGTGGTCCTGGTGGTGTCCACCGTCACCGCCATCGTCATCCTGGTGCGCTCGGCGGTCTGAGGGCGTCGAGCAGGAACGCGGCCTGGAGCCGCAGGAGGTTCTCGGCGACCACCTCCTGGGGCGTCATGTGGGTCACGCAGGACAGGGGCAGGACCTGGTGCGGCCGACCTGCGGCGAGCAGGGCCTGGGAGAGCTTCAAGGTGTGGGCCACCACCACGTTGTCGTCTGCCAGCCCGTGGATGAGCAGCAGCGGCCGCGACAGCGACGGGGCATCCGCCGTCAGGTCGGTGCGCTCGTAGTTCCCGGGATCCGTGTCGGGGTGGCCCAGATACCGCTCGGTGTAGTGGGTGTCGTAGAGGCGCCAGTCGGTGACCGGTGCCCCCGCCACCGCGGCGTGGAACCGGTCGGGCCGGCGGAGCACCGCCAGCGCCGCCAGGTAGCCGCCGAACGACCAGCCCCGGATGCCCACCCGCTCGAGGTCGAGGCCCGGGTGGTGGGCGGCCACCCCGTCCAGCGCATGCAGCTGGTCGTCGAGCACCGGCCCCGCCAGGTCGCCCCGAACTGCCCGCTCGAACGCCGGGCCCCGGGCCGGGGTCCCCCGGCCGTCGGCGACCACCACCGCGAACCCCTGGTCGGCCAGCCACTGCGACACCCCGAAGTGCTGCCGGGTCCGGCGCACCCGTAACGCGTGGGGGCCGCCGTAGGGATCCAGGAGCACCGGGAGCGGGGTGTCGGGCTCGGCGCCGTCCGGGAGCAGTACGGCGGTGTGGAGCTCGGCCGGGCCGGTCCGGAGGAACCCGACCTCGGGCACCAGGACCGGGGTCTCGGCGTGGCTGTCGATGATGGCCGCGGCCTCGCCGTCGACGAGCACCGTGGTGATCCAGCCGTCGTGGTCCATCCCCGCGGCCTGCACCACGACCACGCTGCCGGCGGTCTCGGCGGTGTGCACGCCGGGTTGGTCGGTGAGCCGGGTCACGTGGCCCTCGAGGGACACGTGGAACAGGTGCCGCTCGGTGGCGTCGAGCGATGCGGCGGCCAGGATGCCGTCGCCGTCGGCCTGGAGCACCTCGGCGATCTGCAGCTCGTCGGGGGTCAGGGCCTCGCCGTCGAGGACCAGGCGCCGGGCCTCCCCCCGATCCTCGACCGTCAGCAGCCGACCATCGACCCAGCACGGGGCCCCGGGCACGATCTCCACCCAGGCCTCGTCGTGCCACCGGTAGACCTCGTCGCAGCTCCCCGACCCCGGATCGACCAGCAGCGCCGCCATGGTCCGCTGGTCGCGGGTCTGCACGACCAGGGTGGGGCGCTCCCGGGGCTCCCAGGCGGCGTCCACCAGGTACTCCCACTCGCCCGCAGGATTCCACGAGACCTCGGTGGCCAGGCCGTCGAGGGGGTGGATCTCCAAGCGGATCCGGGCGTTCGCGGATCCGGCCTCGGGGTAGTGGACGACCGTGGGCTCCACCCAGGGGGTGAGAGGGGAAGCGATGTGCCAGCGGGACACCACGCTGGTGTCCACCCGCGCCACCAGCAGGCGGTAGCCATCGGGGCTCCACCAGTAGCCGCGGCGCCGGCCCATCTCCTCGGCGGCCACGAACTCGGCCAGGCCGTGGGTGATGTCCGGGTCGTCGCTGCCGGCCACCAGCGAGTCCCCGCCGCCGAGCGAGGTGACCCGCAGGTCGCCGCCGGCGACATAGGCCACCCGGGCCCCGGTCGGGTCCGGGCGGGGATCGAAGACCCCCGCCGCAGCGGGAAGCCCAGCGGTCTCGCCGGTCACCAGGTCGGTGGTGAACAGCCGGCCGCCCAGCGAGAAGACCGCGCCGCTCACGTCCGCGTCGGTGGCGTAGGCGACGATCCCCTCGCCGGCCTCCCGAGCCCGCTCGCGCCGGGCCCGCTCCTCGGGTGGGACCTCGGCGCCGGGATCGGAGCCCAGCAGCTCGTCGGGATCGGCGACCACCCGCTCACCGCCGCCGGGCAGATCCAGGACCCACAGCCGGTGCACCGGGTCGTCGCCGGCGGCGGAGCGCAGGAAGCTGACCCGGCTCCCATCGGGGGCCACCCGGAAGCTGCGAGGGGCCCCCAGGCTGAACCGCCGGGTGCGGGCGTGCTGTCGGGGGTAGTCGTCGCGGGCCACGGCCGTCCTCTGTACCAGCCCGGCCCTCAGCCGTCGCCGGCCGTGACGAAGTCGATCAGCTGCTCGACCGCGTTGATGAGCGGGGTCTCGACGTCGCGGTAGGTCTCGACCTGCCCCAGGACCTGCTTCCAGAACGTCGCCGGGTGCTCGGCCGACCCGAGCGCGGCCATCACCCCCGCCTTCCACGGCTGGCTCCTGGGCACGACTGGCCACTTCTCGATGCCCACCGCGTGGGGCCGGACCGCCTGCCAGACGTCGACGTAGGGGTGGCCGCAGATCAGCACGTCGGGTTGGCCGGCGGCGGCCTCGCGGGCGAGACGCGACTCCTTGGAGCCCTCCACGAGATGGTCGAGGAGGATGCCCAGGCCGCGGGTGCCGTGGCCCATAGACCAGCCGCCGTAGGTGGTGCGCCTGTCGTTGCCGGCCTCGTCCTGGAGGATACCCAC
>JBFINV010000206.1:0-4732 GCA_041611015.1 Acidimicrobiales bacterium
CCGTCGGGGTGGGGGTCACGAAGGGGCGGGGGGTGGCCGTGATCAGGGCTCCGGTGCCGCCGTCGTCGCCGCCGCCCGGCAGCACGCCGCAGGCGCCAGCGAGGAGCGAGACGGTGGCCAGCCCGGCGGCGAGGCGCGCCGACGGTGTCAGTGCTGCCTCTCGCTGAGCTCGAGCAGCTCGCTGCCCTCGTGCTGGGCGTCGACGTCGGACTTCAGCAGCCAGCCGAACAGCGCCGACGCCAGCAGTGCGGAGACGCTGATGGCGATGGGGACACCGAGCACCAAGATGACGATCATGATCACGGTTCCAGCCACCGGTCCGTCCCTCCTCTCGTCAGCTACCCGGCACCCGGGCCCAGGCCTCGATCTCCACCACGGCACCGAGCGGCAAGGCACCCACACCGACGGCCGACCGGGCCGGCCGGTGGTCGCCGAAGGTCTCGGTGTAGATGGCGTTCATGGTGGCGTAGTCGTCCACGTCGGTCAGGAACACCGTGGTCTTGACCACGTCGGCGAGCGTTGCTCCCTCGCCCTCGAGCAGCGCCTGCAGGTTTGCCAGTGCTCGACGGAGCTGGGGCTCCAGGCCGCCGTCCACGAGCACCCCATCGGCGATGCCGACCTGACCCGAACAGATCAGCCACTCGCCGGCGCGCACGATCGGCGAGTAGGGACCCACGGGTGTGGCCATGGGCCCGAGGGTACTCGCGCGATGTGCCGGGCTGCGTCCGGGAGCTCGCGCCGCTCACCCCGTGGGCCAGCTCGGCGGCAGGCCCCGCTGGCGCCAGACCGCAGCCGCCACCGCGGCGAAGACCGCGTCGGAGCCATTGACCGGAGGGCCGTCGTCGTCTTGGATCTCGACCTCGATGTGGGGGGTGTCCACGGCCCGGACGATGCCCAGGCTGCGCACGGTCAGGTCGAGCACCTCACCGTGGTCGTCGACGGTGAGCGACTCCGACGTCACCCAGCTGTAGCCCATGTGGGCCGCACCCATGCAGAACGAGCGCAGGACCACCTCGTCGAGGGGCCGGCCGCAGCGCACCCGGACCTCGATGGTCTCGCCGTCGAAGGTGGCCCAGGCCTCGGCGTTGGTGGGTGACCGGAGCGGGGCCTCGGGGTCACCCGCCGCGTGCAGCAGCACCGCGGCCTCCGCCCAGCAGGCGCCCCGGAGGGCCGCCGACGTCGGTGGGCCCACGACGTCCACCTCGCGGATCTCCAGGTCGGGTGCAACCGCGGCGATGGTGTCCGCGATCAGCGGGGTGCGGGCCACGGCGATCACCCCCGATCCGTCGGTCTGGACCCCGGCAGCGACGGGCGGGCGCTTCGGCGCCGAGCGAGCCACGTCCTCGCGGGACCACAGGACTCGCACCGGCCGGCCGTGCCGGTCCGCAAGACGACGGGCCACCTCCGCCACCTCGGAGCCGGCCTTGCCGCCGAAGGCGCCGCCGTTGGCCAAGGGGGTCACCGGCTCCCCACCCGGGCCGCACCAGCTGGCGTCGGTCTCGAGGTAGCCCGGATCGACCCAGGACGTCTGCAGCGTCAGGTCGAAGTCGCCCTCCGGGAGGTCGATCGGCGGTCGAGCCTCAGCCGTGGTGCGCCGGCCCTGGACCTTGCCCGCCGCCACCCTGGCCTCGGCGAGGGTCTCCCCCACCGCCCAGCTGCCGCGCGGGTCGCGGACCGCCACGAGGGCGTCTGGCGGCGCGGTGTCGTCGGCGAAGCCACCGGCACCCAGGGCCACCTCCGCAGCCACAGTCTGACCCACTCCTCCCTCGAGGGTGGCACGGGCGGAAGCTGCGTCGAGGTCCCGATCGGGTCGGGGTGTCGGAGGGGCGACCGCGGCCTCGACGATGGTCTGCCAGCCCGTGCACCGGCAGAGGTGGGCCTTGAGCGCGTCCCGGGTGGTGGCCGCGTCCAGCGCACCTTTGCGCTGTCGGACCCCGGCGAGGCGCACGATGATGCCGGGGGTGCAGAAGCCGCACTGGCTCCCGCCGGTGGCACAGAGGGCTTCGGCCCACTGCCGGGCGCCAGGGAGGCCCTCGAGGGTGGTCACCGATCGTCCCGCGATCCGTCGGACCGGGGTCACGCACGCGACCCGGGGCTGGCCGTCGACCAGCACGGTGCAGCACCCGCACTGGCCCTGAGGACTGCAGCCGTCCTTGACCGACCGGACCCCCAGCTGGTCCCGGAGAGCCTCGAGCAACGACAGCCCGTTCCTGTCCGCGACCGAGACCTCGGTTCCGTTCAGGGCGAAATGGAGGGGCTGACCGTCGGTTGACACCTCCGGAAGGATAATTTTCGCCTGATGCGCCCGCCCCCTCCGCCCCCTCCGCCCCGTCTCGCGGCAGGTATCATCGACCGTCGCCGGTTCCTCCTGACCGCGGTGTCGGCGGCGCTGCTGGCGGCCTGCGGTGGGAACGACGACGAGCCCGCCATCGAACCCGGGGGGAGCAGCGAGGAGGGCGAGCTGTGGCTGCAGGCCGGGTTCGCCGACGGATTGCGGGTGCCCAGCACCCTCGAGGCGGGTCAGGTGGTGAGGGCGCCGTTCGTGTTCTTCGGGCCCGACGGGCTGCCCGCGGTGAACAACATCCCTGCCAGCATCGACGTGGCGCTGACCGACCCCGCCGGCTCGGTCACCGAGCTGACCGTCGACCGGCACGGCGAGGGGATCCCCACGCCCTACTACCCGCTGATCTTCGATTCAGCCCAGGCTGGGACCCATTCGATCGAGGTGGACGTCAACAGCGAACCCCAGATGGTGGAGTTCGTGGTCGCCGAGGCCGGCTCGGTGGGGTTGGTGGCGCCGGGGAACCCCATGCGCCCGGTCGACACCCCGACCGTCACCGACGCCCGGGGTTTCGACCCCATCTGCACCCGCTTCGAACCCTGCCCGTACCACGAGGTGAACCTCACCGACGCGCTGGGGTCGGGCCGGCCGACAGCGCTGCTGGTGGCCACCCCGGGGTTCTGCCAGACCGCGATCTGCGGGCCGGTGGTGGAGCTGTTGATCCAGCTCGACCCGTCGGCGGACATGAACGTGGTGCACGCCGAGGTCTACACCGAACCGGATCGGCTCACCGAGGTCAGCGACTTCACCACCCTGCTGGGTCCGGTGGTCGAGACCTACTCGATGACCTTCGAGCCCAGCCTGGTGGTGGCCGACGCCTCGGGCACCGTCACCGCACGCCTCGACTACGCCTTCGACCTGACCGAGATGGAGGCCGCCCTGGCCACGGCCCGGTGAGGGCCGCCCCCTGCCTCATTCCCCAAAATTCCCCAAATCTGTGCCCCGGAGCGCAGAAAACTGCCCGATCCGCCACAGATTTGGATCGACGTCGCTCGATCCGGCTACGCCGGTCGGACCGGTGGGCGCCTGCGTTCTGCGCATGAGCAAAGCGAGCGCCAGCGAGCGGAGCGAACTCGCAGGTCGAATCAGCTGAAGCTCTGGCCGCAGCCGCAGGTCCGTTGGGCGTTGGGGTTGTTGATCGAGAAGCCGGACTGCTCGAGACCGTCCTTGTAGTCCAGCGTGGCCCCCTGCAGGAGCATGGCGCTGGAGGGATCCACGACCACCTTCACGCCCTGGTACTCCGCAGTGGTGTCGTCTTCGGCGATGTCGGTGTCGAAGAACATCTCGTAGCTGAAGCCCGAGCACCCGCCAGGCCTCACGGCGACGCGCAGCGCCAGGCCTTCATCGCCTTCGGCTTCGATGAGCTCTCCCACCTTGTTGGTGGCGGCATTGGTGAGGGTGATCACGAACGGACTCCTTCGGTGGTCTCGACCTGGGGTTTCGCGATTCCGCAGGTGGTGACGTACATCAGTGTAACGGTGTGCCTCATGTGTCAACCAGGTCCACTTGGCAGGCATTCCGGTCCACCAGGGTGCGGAAGCTCTGGACCCGACAGCCACCGATCTCGTCCACGAACCCCTCCACCATGCCCCGGTGGAGGCCGCAGACCACGTCGGGGTCGGACTCGGCGAGCTGGCTGAAGGGGCAGTGGGAGAAGCCGATGGTGACGGTCTCGTTCACGACGACCACCTCGGGGTCGAAGCCCAGCCGGTCGAGCTCGGCGAACAGGGCCACTGCCGCATCGTCGACGTCGTAGCCCGAGGCATCGTCGCGACCCTGCGTGACGGCGGCCTCGCGGGCATCGTCGCCGTCGGCGCCCGCGGCCACCGACAGTCGCAGCAACATCCGCGCCAGCATGGGGAACAGCGGGGGCTCGAGCCCGAGCGCCGGCGCGTCCGAGCGCAGGGCATAGCGATGCTGGGGGCGCCCCACCCCGCCTGTGCTGGCGGTGTGGACGTCGAGCAATCCGACCTCCCGCATGCGCTCGAGGTGGGGCCGGACGGTGTTGACGTGCAGTCCGAGGGTCTCGGCGATCTCGGAGGTGGCCCGGGGCGAGGGGGCCCGGGCCAGCTCGAGGTAGATCGCGTAGCGCGTGTTGTCGCCGAGCGCCTTGAGTACATCGAGGCGGTCCACGCCGGTCCCGTCGGTCACGACTCCAAGATTACACGGTCGAGGCCGGTAGAATTCGGGCGTGAGCGACGTTCACCTCCCGAGCAAAGACCAGATGATGGAGCTGCTGCGCGGCGTCGTCGACCCCGAGCTGGGCAGCGACATCGTCGATCTGGGCATGGCCAAGGGTGTCCGGGTCGACGACGACCGCACGGTGCGCGTGAAGATCGCGCTCACCACCGCGGGCTGCCCGCTGCGGGCCCAGCTCCAGAAGGACATCCG
>JBFINV010000207.1:0-4716 GCA_041611015.1 Acidimicrobiales bacterium
CCAACGCACCCGACGCCAGCTGATCGGCGAGCTGGGGGTTGTCGGCCACCGCCCGGGCCCGGTTGACCCGCCGGCGCTGCTCGGCTTTGGACACCCCGGCTTCGGCAGCGATCCGGAACGCAGTGCGGGCCGCCCCTTTGGCGTGAGGGTCGCCGATGACGGTGGCGGCGAGGGCCCTGGCGTCGCCGGCGGCCAGCCGCCGCCGGATGCGTTCGGTGACCTTCAGCCGGACCCGGGCCTCGAGGGAGTCCACCCAGGCGAAGACCACCTCGAGGGCGGCCTCGCCCTGCGGTCCGGACGGGGCCTCGCATGCTGTGTCGAACCTGTGTTCGAACATGCCCCCACCCTACGCCAGGGGTGTGACAGCCATGATCGTTCTGCCGGTCCGGAACGGCGTGGAGGAGACTCCCCGGGGGTGGTCCCGCTGCTCGGGTCTGACCCTTGCGTGTGACTGACCGTCGTGTCCGTGTAGTGAATCGTCGGCCTGTTCGGGCGGGACCACCACCCTGGGAATCGTGACCGTTGGGAGTGACCTCATAGGAGCCTGTTGGCGCAGACTCGTGGCTGTCTTGTCCTCCCGGTCGTGATCCCTCGCCTGGTGGAACCGAAGCGAAGGACCAAGATCATGATGACAGCACCCGAGAGCCGCGTCACCGGTGGCGTGGACACCCACGCCGATGTTCACGTGGCAGCTGTGGTTGACAGCGCAACCGGGCGCCACCTCGGCGTCGAGTCGTTCCCGGCTGACACCGGCGGCTATGCGGCCCTGGGTGCCTGGATGGGGTCGTTCGGGATCATCGATGCTGTGGGTGTGGAGTCGACCGGTGCGTGGGGTGCGGGCCTGGCCCGCCATCTCATCGCCGCTGGTGTCAAGGTCATCGAGGTCGACCGGCCCGACCGCAAGGCTCGTCGCCAAGAAGGCAAGTCCGACCCGATCGACGCCCAGGCCGCCGCCCGGGCGGTGCTGGCGGGCCGGGCCACGGGGACACCCAAGCCCGGTGACGGGCCGGTCGAAGCGGTCCGCTCGCTCGAGATCGTCTGCCACGGCGCCGTACGTGACCGGACGCGAGCGGTCAACCAGTTCAAGGCGCTGTTGGTCACCGCACCCGCTGACCTGCGCGAACGGCTCGCCCCGATGTCGTTCACCCGACAGCTCGAACTCGCTCGACGATTCCGTGACCACGACGATCCCGTCGCGGCCCAGCTGCGTTTCTCACTCAAGACCCTGGCCCGCAAGATCGCGTTCCTCAACGCTCAGATCACCGAGCTCGAATCCCGCATGAACACTCTCACCGGTCAAGCCGCGCCCGCTCTTGCTGGCACCTTCGGTGTGGGCCCCCACGTCGCTGCCCAGCTCCTTGCCACCGTCGGCGACAACCCCGAACGAATCAGCAACGAAGCCGCTTTCGCGAAGCTCTGCGCTGCCTGCCCCATCCCTGCCTCCTCAGGCAAGACCCAACGCCACCGGCTCAACCGCGGCGGCGACCGGCGAGCCAACCGGGCGCTCTACACGATCGTGCTCGTCCGAATGCGCCACCACGCACCCACCCGCGCCTACGTCGCCCGACGCACCGCCGAGGGAAAGACCCGCGCCGAGATCATGCGATGCCTCAAACGCTTCGTCGCCCGCGAGATCTACAACGTCATCACCAACCCCCCCGCCATCCCCAGCGGCCACGACCTCCGCCAACGACGCCTCCAAGCCGGCATCACCCTCACCGCCCTGGCCAACGCCCTCGACATCGCACCCATCCGCCTCTCACGGGTCGAACGCGGCCTCGACTACAACAACGACCTCGCCCGCAGCGCCCACACCTGGCTCACCGAGAACGCCGCTTGACATCTATAGGAGCTTCATTCTCGAAAGCCCCCCGGCACGGACCCGGCCGGGCGAGCCGGGGCTACGGGGTCACACCCTCGAGCTTGAACTCACCCACTGCGGCGAGACGTCGGGCGTCGTCGGGGCGGTACTCCCAATGCCAGTGCTCGCCACTCACCGTACGCACGAAACCCAACCGGGGGCCCCGCTTCTTGAGCCAGTCGTAGATCCGGGTGCCGTCGAAGCCGGTGGTGTTGAGGTCGAACGCCTGGCCGTGCTGGTGATTCGAGGTCCCGGGCCTGGCGGCCAGGTTGCCAGTCCCGGCGACGAAGAGGTCGTGCAGCCGCTTCTGCGCCGCAAAGGTCCGGAAGCCGCTGACGATCCCCAGGTCGACGTTGCGCCTGGCCGCCGCCGCTTGGAGCTTGAAGTACGCGGCCGCGCTGTCGAGGGTGATCTGTTCCATCTGGCCACCGGTACCGACGATGTCGACCAGGATCTTCGATCCGATGAACTGGCCGCTGCGCCAGCACGCGTTGGGGCCCTTGTCGTCGGCCCAGGCGTCGCTCGTGTAGGCAGACGACCAGCCCGGCGCCAGGTTGGAGGCGTCGGTCCAGCCGATCCGACCCGAAGCCCGGACCTGGCCCTCCACCAGCACGCCGTTGCTGACCCGGACGAACTTCCCGGCCGGGTCGGTCTCGGTCGAGCGCTTGGTGACCACCACCCGCGTACCCGGGTCGATGGTGGTCCCCTTCGACCTGAAGCGGGGCCCCTTGCCCCTGATGAGTGCGTTCGGGTCGGTGACCGTGAACGCCCGCCCGCCCGGCAGGACGTCCCAGTCGGCCGGCGCATAGTTGCTGAGCTCGTTCAGGAAATCGCCGTCGAGGTTGGTGCCGACGGTCCAGCCGCTGGGCACGCTCGAATCTCCGTTCGCCGGGACTGCGAACACGTAGACGTTCCGGCCGGCGTCGGTGCGGACCCCGGTGACGGTCACCTGGGTCATCATGGGGATCACCTTCTGGTCCCCGACACGCATTCCGGGGGGAAGCTCGTCCTTCCGGGTGAATCGGGCCACCTGATCCAGGCGCTGGGGGTCTCGCACGAGCGCGAGATTGTCGGTGACCGTGAACGTGTGACCCGCATACGAGGGGATGGGTGTCCTCATGTCCGCTTCCCGTCTCCCCTGAGCTCTTCGCGATCGTAATCGCTGTCGCTCCTCGGCGTCGGGGCGACGAGGCCCGGCGGTCGCACCTCGAAGGGCCGAGCGTCGCCTACGTTGTCTCCACGATGCGGCTCGACTCTCGACCCCGCCCGATGCTCGGAGCGTCGCGCGGCTGCGCCTTCGATTCCGACGGCCGGCGCTGAGGTCGCCGTGCCCGAGCCCACATCGCTGTTCGACGTCTCGGGACGGGTCGCCATCGTGACCGGAGCGTCGAGCGGGTTCGGCGAGCGGTTCTGCCGGCTGCTGGCCGCCAACGGAGCCTCGGTGGTCGCGGTCGCCCGGCGTCGCGAACGACTCGAGGCCTTGGCCGCCGAGCAGGACGGCGTGACCGCCCACCCCTGCGATGTCACCGACGACGCTGCTTGCGAAGCCCTGGTTGCCCGAACCGTGGAGCGCTTCGGCACTGTCGACATCCTCGTCAACAACGCCGGCGCCAGCGACGAGCAGGCGGCCATCGACGAGCCGATGTCCGCCTTCCGGGCCGTGGTCGAGCTCAACCTCAATGCCTGCTTCCTGCTCTCGAAGCTAGTGGCCCAGCCGATGCGCGAGCGGGGGTCGGGCAGCATCGTCAACATCGCCTCAGTGCACGGCCTGGTGGCCTCGGCGCCCAACAGCCAGGCGGCCTACGTGGCGTCCAAGGCGGGGCTGGTGAACCTGACCCGGGAGCTGGCGTTGCAATGGGTCCGGCACGGCATCCGGGTCAACGCCATCGCTCCTGGCTACTTCGAGACCGAGCTGACCGAGGCCATGCTCGCCGACGAGCGGGGCGAGCGCTGGATCGTCCGCAACACCCCCATGCGGCGCCCCGGTGAGCCCCACGAGCTCGACGGAGCGCTGCTCTTGCTGGTCTCCGACGCGGGTTCGTACATCACCGGCCACACCCTGGTCGTCGACGGCGGGTGGACCGCTCGCTGAGGCGTAGCGGTCGGTAGGACGCCCGCTCGATATTGCGCGATTTCGGTTCGGCTGGCGTACCATCGCGAGTGGATGTAGGAGGCTGAACGTGGGGCACAGCAGAGTCACCACGGTCGAGGACGCGCTCGCAGAGTTGGTCTCCGCGCGCCGGGATCTTCTCGCAGTGCTCGAGGGCCTCGACCCCACCGATTGGGACAAGGACACCCTGTGCGAGGGCTGGTCGGTGCGCGACGTGGCCTCCCACGTGGCCGAGGCTCCCGATCTCACCATGCGGAAGATCGCCCCCCGCATCTTCCGCTCCGAGGGAAACGTCGACCGCCTCATCGACCAGGCGGCTCGGGCCGGCGGGGCGCGCCCTGTCGGCGAGATCCTCGATCACCTGCGGTCCAACGTCGACTCCCAGCGGGTGCCGCCGCGGTCGAGCGCGCTGCAGATGCTGACCGACGTGGTCGTCCACAGCCTCGACATCTGCTACCCGAACGGCTGGGAGCTCCCCCTCCCCGCCGATCGGGCCCGGATGGTGCTGTCCACCCTGGTCACCCTGGGCGGCATCGTGCGCGGCAAGCAGCGCGCCGAGGGCCTGCATCTCGAGACCACCGACATCGACTGGCGCGCCGGCCAGGGCGACAACGTCACCGGTCCGGCCCAGGTGATGGTGCTGGCCCTCGCGGGGCGAGCAGTGTGCACGCAGCTCGACGGCGAGGGGGTCTCCCGGCTCGCCAGCACCTGCTGACCGGCCTCAGGCCGGCCCGGTGACCGGGTC
>JBFINV010000208.1:0-4712 GCA_041611015.1 Acidimicrobiales bacterium
GTCCCCGAGGCCACTGCGGCCCGGCACATGGGCGCCGATGTGCTCGGCATCTCGCTGGTCACCAACCTGGCAGCAGGGATCGCCGAGACCCCGCTGTCCTCCGAGGAGGTCATGGAGACCGCGGCGGTGGCCAGCGACCGGTTCTGCGACCTGTTCGACGAGCTGCTGCCGAACCTCTGACCGCACCGGGTCCGGCGCCCGGCCGGGTCAGCCCTGGGCGATGGCGTCGAGGACGTCGAGGCGGGCCGCCCGCCGGGCGGGAAACGAGGCCGCGACGAGGCCTGCCGCGGTGGCCGCCACCACGTACCACACCAGCGGGGCCACGGGCAGCGAGAGCCGATCGATCGCCGACTCCGGGATGGCGACCACGGCCAGCCAACCGAACACCAGCCCGACCACGACCCCGAGCAGGGCGCCGAACAGCGACACCACCCCGGCCTCGAGCCGGATGAGGCTGCGGGTCTGGCGTCGGGTCATCCCCACGGCCCGCATGAGGCCGATCTCACGGGTGCGCTCCAGCACGGACAGGGCCATGGTGTTGGTGATGCCGAGCAGGGCGATCACGATGGCCAGCCCCAGGAAGACGTTGATGATCACAAGCAGCGAGTCGAGCTCGCCCTCGAATCGCTCCCGGAACTCGTCGCGGGTCTCGAACTCGAGGTTGGGGAACGTGTCAGCCAGCGCAGCAACGGCTGCGTCCGTCGCCGCGATCTCGGCGCCCGGCGCCAGCGTGGCGACGATCATTCCGTCGTCGCGGGAGTCGACGTTGGCGTCCCAGGCGGAGAGGTCGATCACGTAGTCGCCGAGGATGAAGTCGTTGGTGTAGATGGCGCCCACGGTCAGCGTCTGGACGCCGGTGGCAGCGAACTCGACCGTCAGCGGGTCACCGACGCCCAGACCGCGGTCGGTCGCAGTGTCCCGGGTCACGATGACGTGGCCGGGATCGGCAACCGACGCCGGGTCACCCTCCCGAACGTCGATGTCGAAGACCTCCGTGAGCTGGGTGAGATCGGTGGCGGTGAACCCGGTCTCGGTGCCGTCGATCCGAACGACACCGAAGCGCAGCGGCGCCACCTGGGCGAGCCCCGGGATGGCGTCGAGCTCCCCGACCAGCTCGGAGGAGAAGTTGCCACCGAACGACTGGCTCACCACCAGGTCTGCCGTGAGGGTCGAGCGCAGCTCGGCCCGGACCGATGCCTTCAGCGAGTCGGCGACGACGGTGGCCATGGCGATGAGGGCCAGGCCGATCATCAGCCCGGTTGCCGTCGAGGCGGTCCGGACGTTGTTCCGCGCCGCGTTCCCCCGGGCCATGTGGCCGGTGATCCGGCGGCCGGGCAAGTGCTCGAGAGGAGCGCCGAGCGCCGCCGCCGAGGGGCTCGAGAACAGCGGCGCCAACATCGACAGGGCGACGAACACCAGGACTGCACCGCCGGCCACGCAGACCAGGAGCAGGACCGTCTCGTCGATGCCGCCGAACAGACCGACCCCCATACCGACGGCACCGAGGACGCCCAGTCCCAGCCCGAAGGTGGTACGGCGAGCCCCCTCGCCGGCGCCGAAGCGGTACCCGCTGCGTAGGGTCGCCACCGGCGGGACCGACGCGGCCCGCCGGGCCGGGATCAGCGACGCGGCCAGGGTGACCCCGACGCCGACGGCGACCGCAACCACCACCGTTCGAGCCGACATCACGACGTCGATGGCCGGGAGGCCGAAGCCGAGGGCGTCCATGATGGCGCGTAGCCCGAAGGCCAGCAGCACCCCGAATCCCAGGCCGAGGACCGAGGCCACCAGGCCGACGATCAGCGCCTCGACCAGGGCGCTGGCCCGGACCTGCCTGCTGCTGGCCCCGAGGGCCCGCAGCAGACCCAGCTGGCGCACCCGCTGGCTCAGCAGGATGTTGAACGTGTTGGCGATGATGAACGTGCTCACGAACACCGCCACCAGGGCGAAGCCCAGCAAGATGTTGCCGAAGATCCGGATGAAGCCGCTGAACGCGTCCTGGCCCTCCTGCACCACCACCTCGCCGGTCACCGCCTCGACGTCGTCGGGGAGCGCGGCTTCGAGCCGCTCGACGAGGACGTCAGGCTCGACGCCGGCCTCGGCACCGACCGCGATCCACTGGATCAGGCCCTCGCTGCCGTCGAGTCGTTGCAGCTCGTCGAGGGTGTAGGAGACCAGGATGGCCCCGCCCAGGGAGTTCGCATCCCCGAATCGGCTCAGCCCCACCAGCTGGAAGGGCTCTCGGCCGGCGGCGCCGATCACGTCGTAGGTCCCGCCGACGACGAGGCCCTCGCGATCGGCGGTCCCCTGGTCGATCACGAACTGCCCGGGGCCGGCCGGAGCCTGTCCCTCGACCAGGGTCAGCGGATCCAGCGGCGAGTCGGACCAGTTGAACGACAGGATGGGCGCGCCGGTGGTCCGGATGGGCTCCCCGTCCGCCCGCACCGGCACGATCTTCATGCTCTGGGTGGCGGGCTCGGCGGCAGCCACGCCGTCGACGGCTCGGACCACGCCCACCAGGGCCTCGTCGATGGGGCGGGCGGTGAACTGCACCTCGTCGAAGTCGCTGCGGGCCCGGACCTCGGCGTCGACCTCGGCGTTGGCCTCCTCGATGATGGTGTCGAAGGTGTCCAGGAGCCCGTCGGTCAGCACGAAGGAGGCCACCACGAAGCTGACACCCAGCAACACCGCGAAGGTCGTGAGCGCGACCCGGAGGCGGCTGGCCGCCAGGTTGCGCATGCTCAGGCGGAGGACGATCCCCACAGGTCCTCAGCCCTCCAGTTCCTTCAGCCGGTCGAGCACCAGGGTGGCGGTCGGCTGCTCGAGCCGGCCCACCAGCCGCCCGTCACGCAGGAACAGGACCAGATCGGCGTGGGCCGCGGCGCCGGGATCGTGGGTGACCATGGCCACGGTCTGGTGCCAGTCGTCGACTGCGGAGCGGAGGCAGGCGAGCACCTCGTGGCTGCTCCCGGTGTCGAGGTTGCCGGTGGGCTCGTCGGCGAAGACGATGTCGGGCCGGTTGATCAGGGCCCGGGCCACGGCCACCCGCTGCTGCTGGCCGCCGGACAGCTCGTCGGGCTGGTGGTGGAGGCGGTCGCCGAGGCGGAGGCTCTCGACCACCTGGCTGCGCCACTCCGCGTCGGGCTCCCGCCCAGCGAGCAGGAGCGGGAGGTCGATGTTCTCGGCGGCGGTGAGCGTGGGCACCAGGTTGAAGGCCTGGAAGACGAAGCCGAGCCGCTGGCGCCGCAGCAGCGTGAGCTTGCGGTCGTTCAGGTCGGAGATGAGGGTGTCGCCGATCCACACCTGACCCTCGGTGGGCTGGTCCAGCCCGGCCATGCAGTGGAGCAGGGTCGATTTCCCGGACCCCGATGGGCCCATGATCGCGGTGAGCCGGGCGGCCTCGAACCCCACGTCGACTCGATCGAGGGCCACCACCCGGGTGTTGCCCTGGCCGTAGACCTTGGCGAGCCCGACCGCTCGGGCGGCCCACGGCCTCTCGAGGGACAACCCGGGGGCGGTGGCGCGATCTGTCGTGGTGGGCTCCGCCATGACTCTCCTCGACGCGCGACGGGCGAACGACGCGATCGAACCACGACGGAGGACCCCGTGGCAGGGGCGAAGGTCACCCCCCGACGGAGCTCAGGGCGAACCTCGTGGAGCGGGCGTGCCATGGACTCTGGCAACCATTGGGGCCAGGGCCTCGATGGATTCCGTCGTGATCGGATCGACGACCAGCTGGACGTGATCCACGTGCTCGGCGAACCCCAGGATGCGATCGCCGATCTCGGTCACCGTGCCGGCGATTGGTGGGGTGTCGGCCGTTGCACCCATCTGGCGCCCCGACCCCTCGGGCATCTGGACGAGCAAGGCGACGCTCCGGGTGACCTCTCCAGGGCTCCGTCCCGCAGCGATCAGGGCGGCGTCGAGCCTGGTGAGGAGGGGCTCGAGGCCCGCCGGGGAGTTGCCGAAGCGGCTCCACCACTCGTTCCACCAGTCCATCTCCGGAGCGGCGATCCCCAGCATGCGTTCTCCGCTCGACCCGATCATGATGGGGAGATCGGGGCGCGCCGGGGGCACCAGGTGCAGGTCCGACGCTAGGTAGTACCGGCCCGAGAAGTCGACCGAGCCGTGCCGGACGAGCTCGCTGATGATCGTGAAGGCCTCCTCGAACCGGCCGACCCGATTGTCGAAGGCGAAGTCGAAGGCGCTGAACTCACGCTCGTTCCAGCCGGCGCCGAGGCCCAGGACCAGGCGACCCCGGGCGATCTCGTCCACGGTGCCCGCCATCTTGGCCAGCAACGCCGGGTTGCGGAACCCGATCGGTGTGACCAGGGGGCCGAGGAGGAGCCGGTCAGTGACCGCAGCCAGGCCTGCCAGCACGGTCCAGCACTCCCAGGGGCCCCGCGGGCCCGCGGGCTTGTCGTAGAGGAGGTGGTCGCCCACCCAGATCGAGGCGAACCCGACGTCCTCCGCCAGCCGGGCGATGGCGGCGTACTCCGGCCAGCCCACGACCCGTTCGATCTCGGGGAGCTGGATCCCGACCTGCATGGCGACCTCGGCCCGGTGCGGGTGCGCCGCCTACGACGAGGCAGCACGGCGGATACCGGGCACCGTACTCGGCCGGTGACGCCGGAGGCTCAGCTCGGGACCCGGACCAGGCGGACCTTGTTGCCCAGATCGGCGGTCAGCGCCTGCGTGGCGGCGATGAACAC
>JBFINV010000209.1:0-4711 GCA_041611015.1 Acidimicrobiales bacterium
CCGGCGGTCCGGAACGCCGGAGCCGTGTTCTGCGGACCCCTCTCGCCGGCGTCGGTGGGCGACTACGTGGCCGGCCCCTCCCACGTCCTGCCCACCAACGGCACCGCTCGATTCGCGGGGGCCCTCACCGTCGCCGACTTCTGCAAGGACATCCACGTGATCACCCTCGACCAGACGGCCCTCGACGGCGTGGCCGGGGCGGTGGCCACGCTGGCCGAGGCCGAGGGCCTGGTGGCCCACGCCGAGTCGGTTCGCCTCCGGACCGGGCGGTGATCGGGCGATGACCCGCCCCCGGATCCGCGACGACCTGGCCCTGGTGCCCGGCTACCACTCACCGCAGGTGGAGGTGCCGATCCGCCTCAACACCAACGAGAGCCCGTCTCCGCCGCCCGAGGCCTGGCGCGCCGCGCTGGAGGCGGAGCTCACCAGCATCGAGTGGCACCGCTACCCCGACCGCCAGGCGCGGGAGCTGCGGACCGCGCTGGCCAAGCACCACGGCTGTGACCCGGCCATGGTGATGGCGGCGAACGGGTCGAACGAGATCATCCAGAGCTTGCTGCTGGCCTTCGGTGGCGCCGGCCGGCGGGCTGCGGTGTTCGAGCCCACCTATGCCATGCACTCCCACATCGGTCGCATCACCGGGACCGAGGTCGTGGAGGGGACCCGAGGGTCGGATCTCCGCCTCGGTCGAGACGAGGTGGATCGCATGCTCGACCTCGAGCCCGAGGTGGTGTTCCTGTGCTCGCCCAACAATCCCACCGGGATCGTCGAGCCCGAGACCCTGGTCCGCCACGTCGCCAGCCGGAGCCGCGAGCAGGGCGCGCTCGTCGTCGTCGACGAGGCCTACGGCCAGTTCGCCCCCTGGTCGGCGCTGGAGCTCGTCGACGAGGACGAGAACGTCGTCGTCTCCCGCACCTTCTCGAAGACGTGGAGCATGGCTGGGGCCCGGCTCGGCTATGCGGTTGGTCCCAGCTGGGTGGTCGATGCCCTCGAGGCCGTGGCCCTCCCGTACCACCTGGACGCGGCGAAGCAAGTGGCCGGCAGGCTGGCGCTGGACTTCGCCGAGGACATGCGGATCCGGGTCGAGGGCCTGGTCGCCGAGCGAGAGCGGCTGGGGCGGGGCCTGGCCGAGCTCCCCGTGGAGCAGTGGCCTTCTGGGGCCAACTTCATCCTCTTCCGGCCGGGGACCGACGGCGCCCAGGTCTGGCAGGCCCTGCTGGAGCGGGGCATCCTGGTCCGGAACTGCGCCTCGTGGCCAGGGCTGGCCGGTTGCCTGCGGGTCACCGTCGGTCTGCCGGGTGAGAACGACGCGTTTCTGGAGGCCCTGACCGAGATACTGGTCCCATGAGCACCGACGAAGCGCCCCGCCACGCCTCCCGCAGCCGGGAGACGAAGGAGACCAGGATCGAGGTGTCCCTCCACCTCGACGGTCGCGGCGACACCGAGATCGGCACCGGGCTCCCGTTCTTCGACCACATGCTCGACCAGCTCGGCCGCCACGGCGGCTTCGATCTGCGAGTCCAGGCCGACGGCGACCTGGCAGTCGACGCCCACCACACCGTGGAGGACGTGGGGATCGCCCTCGGCGAGTGCTTCAGGGAGGCGGTGGGGGACCGGGCCGGGGTGCGGCGCTTCGCCGACGCCGCCTGCCCGCTCGACGAGGCCCTCGTCGACGTGGCCCTCGATCTGTCGGGACGGCCCTTCCTACACTACGAGGTCGACCCGCCCGGCCAGAAGATCCTCGGTGACCCGCCGTTCGACCCCCAGCTGGTCGAGGAGTTCTGGCGGGCGTTCGCCACCGCTGCTGGGATCACGCTGCACCAGGTCCTGGTTCGGGGCAAGAACACCCACCACATCATCGAGTCCACGTTCAAGAGCACGGCCCGGGCCTTGCGCGACGCGGTGCGGGTGGAGGGCGGCGGGGTTCCCTCCACCAAGGGCATGCTGGCGTGACCGCACCGAAGGTGGCGGTGCTGGACTACGGCATCGGCAACCTGCGATCGGCCCAGAAGAGCCTCGAGCGGGCCGGCGCCGACGCCCGCCTGACGGCCGATCCGGCCGACGTTGCAGCTGCGGCCGGGGTGGTCCTCCCCGGTGTCGGCAACTTCGGGCGCTGCGC
The DNA here is from genome assembly GCA_041611015.1 of Acidimicrobiales bacterium. Taxonomy (GTDB): domain Bacteria; phylum Actinomycetota; class Acidimicrobiia; order Acidimicrobiales; family UBA8592; genus JBFINV01. The sequence goes on from JBFINV010000209.1 coordinate 2,120, forward strand.
CGCCGAGCTCCGGGCCCGGGGGGTCGATCTGCTCGCGAAGGAGGCGGCTGCGTCCGGTCGACCCTTCCTGGGGATCTGCGTCGGGATGCAGCTGCTGTTCGAGGGCTCGGAGGAGTCGCCCGGCGTGGCCGGGCTCGGCATCCTGCCCGGGCTCGTGCGCGCCCTCCCACCATCGGTCAAGCGCCCCCAGATGCAGTGGAACCCCATCACCGTGGTCCGGCCCACGCCGTTGCTCGAGGGCCTCGACGGAGCCTGGCTGTACTTCGTCCATTCCTACGCCGTCGACCTCGGCGCGGCCGGCGATCACGTGACCGCCACCTGCGACTACGGCGGTCCGGTGGTGGCCGCAGTGGGCTGGGATGACGTGCACGCCACCCAGTTCCATCCCGAGAAGTCGAGCGGCGCGGGCCGCCAGCTGCTGTCCAACTTCGTCGAGCTCTGCCGGGGTGGTTGAGGTGGCTCTCGACCTCTACCCGGCCATCGACCTCCGGGGTGGGCGCTGCGTCCGACTGTTGCGAGGCGACCACGGCGACGAGACGGTGTACGGGGAGGACCCCGTGGCCCAGGCCAGGGAGTTCGCCCGGGCGGGCGCGCCCTGGATCCACGTGGTCGACCTCGATGCGGCCCGCACCGGGGACCCGGTCAACCGCTCGGTGGTGGCCGCCATCGCGGCCTCGGTCGAGATCCCGGTACAGGCCGGCGGCGGGGTGCGCAGCGTCGGCGCCGCCGAGGCGCTGTTCGACGCCGGGGTGGCGCGGGTGGTCATCGGAACCGCCGCCGTGGAACGGCCGCAGCTCGTCGAGGAGCTGACCGCTGCGGGCCGGCGGGTGGCGGTGGGCCTCGACGGTCGGAGGGGCCGGGTGGCCACCCACGGTTGGGAGCGGGAGACCGACCTCGACGTGATGGCCATGGCCGTCGACCTCGAGGACCGCGGTGTCGACGCCGTCGTGGTCACCGAGATCGACCGGGACGGCACCCTGGATGGGCCCGACACCGAGGGCCTGGCCGAGGTGCTGGCTGCCACCGGCGTCGACGTGATCGCCTCCGGGGGCGTGGGCCGCACCGCACACCTCCGGGAGCTCGCTGATCTGGAGGTCGACGGGCGGAGCCTGGCCGGGGTCATCGTGGGCCGGGCCCTCTACGAGGGTCGCCTGGACCTCGGCGAGGGCCTGCGGGCATGCGCGGGGGCGTGATGCGCGCCAGCACCAACGTCCGCATCGTCCCCTGCCTCGACGTCGACGCCGGGCGGGTGGTGAAGGGGACCAACTTCGTGGACCTCGTCGACGCCGGCGATCCCGTCGAGCTCGCCGCTCGATACGACGCGGTAGGCGCCGACGAGCTGGTCTTCTTGGACATCACCGCCTCCTCCGACGCTCGCGAGACCATCTACGAGATGGTGCGGCGCTGCGCGGAAGAGGTGTTCATCCCCTTCACCGTGGGTGGGGGTATCCGCAGCGTGGACGACGCCCGCCGGCTGCTCCGGGAGGGGGCCGAGAAGGTGTCGGTGAACTCGGCTGCGGTGGCTCGTCCCGACCTGATCAGCGAGCTCGCCGCCGAGTTCGGCAGCCAGTGCACGGTGCTGGCGATCGACGCCCGCCGCCGTCCCGAGGGACCTGGCGGGGACGTCCCCAGCGGCTTCGAGGTGTACGTGCACGGCGGCCGCACCCCGACCGGAATCGACGCCCTGGCCTGGGCCCGCCGGGGGGCCCAGCTGGGCGCCGGCGAGATCCTGCTGACCTCCATGGACCGAGACGGCACCCGCGACGGATTCGACGTCGAGCTCACCCGGGCCGTGGTCGAAGCCGTCGACGTGCCCGTGATCGCCAGCGGGGGGGTGGGCTCGCTCGATCACCTGGTGGCGGGGGTCGTCGAGGGAGGTGCTGACGCCCTGCTGGCCGCCAGCATCTTCCACTTCGGCGAGCACACGGTCGCCGAGGCCAAGCAGCACCTCGCAGATGCCGGGATCCCGGTTCGCCCGGCCTAGTCGGGAACGGGGGTCAGAGCAGTGACTTGGCGAAGCGTCGGAAGGCCTCGGCCACTGTGTCCAGCTCGCCGTCGAGGTAGTGGTCGGCGCCCGGGATCACCTCGATGCTGCAGTTGGTCCACGACGACGCGGCGACCGCCGCATCGTCGGGCGGGAGGTACTCGTCGTGCTCGGGGACGAGCAACAGCGTCGGCGCCGCAGCTCGTGGTGCCGCCATCTCCTCGATGGGCACCACCTTGAGGGTGGGCGCCACCCCCAGCCAGCCGGCGACGGCCGGACCGCCGACGGTGAGGCCCACGTCGGCGCCGAAGGACCAGCCGGCGATCAGCAGCGGCACATCGGGGACGGTCTCCTGGAGGCGGGCGGCTGCGGCCTCGACGTCGAGCCGCTCGCCCCGGCCGTCGTCGTGGCGCCCGGTGGATTGGCCCACCCCCCGGAAGTTGAAGCGCAACGCCGCCAGACCCATCTCCCTGCAGGCTGCGAAGATCCGCGCCGGGACCGGCGTGAACATGTTGCCGCCGCCACCCGGGTGGGGGTGGGTGATCACCACGCCCAGCCCGGGGCTGGCCGGGACGGACAGCTCCGCCTCGATCGTCTCCTCGTCGGCC
>JBFINV010000210.1:0-4702 GCA_041611015.1 Acidimicrobiales bacterium
GCGCTGTTCATCCGTCCCCGTCACGGCGAGGGCACCAAGCGCCTGGGCGCACCGGGCGGCGCTCTGGGCCGCCTCGCCCCGCTGGCGGACACCGCGTCGGAGGAGGACGACGATCCCCGCGCGGCGATGTTCGCCCGCAACGCGGTGCTGGTGCTGACCGAGCAGCGGTTGCTGGTCTTCGGCCACGGCACCTACACCGGTCGGGTCAAGGACCTGGTCGGCCAGGTACCGCTGGCGTCGGTCGCCGCCATGGAACTCGACGCACCGCCACCCGGCGAGAAGGGGCCGGCCTCACTGGAGCTGGTCTTCACCGACGGCGAGCGGGTGACCGTGACCCCCGGCAGCCGCCGGGCCGCGTTCGTACGGGCCTTCGAGGAGATGACCCAGCAGGCCTGAGGGCGCGGCATCCCGGCGCTCGATCCAGGTGCGGGCGGAGCTGAGGTCGGGGCGGGCCTCTCGCGCACCCCCCGCCGGCTGTGCCAAGCTCGCATCGATGAGCGACGCGCGCGTGCTCCGATGGTCGGCCAGCGCCGAGCTCGATCGGCCGTTGCTGGTGGTGGCTCTCGAGGGCATGTTCGACGCTGCGGAGGCGGCAACCACCGCGGTGGGCCGCCTGTGCCGGCTGCACCACGCCACCGAGCTCGCCGAGATCGATCCCGAGCCCTTCTTCAACTTCCAGTCCCAGCGCCCCACGATCGCCTTCGACGAGGGCGGCGTCCGGGCCATCGAGTGGCCCGTCGGGAGGTGCTCGGCCGCGAGCACGCCTCCGGGCCGCCGCGACCTGGTGCTGGTCACGGGGATCGAGCCCCACATGCGTTGGCGCACCTACGCCGGAACCCTGCTCGAGGTGGCCCGAGCCACCGGCGCAGAGCTGGTCATCACCCTCGGAGCCATGGTGAGCATGGCCCCCCACACCCGACCCCTCGGGGTGGTGGGGAGCGCTGCGGACCCCGACATCGCCGACCGGCTCGGCCTGGGCCGGCCCAGCTACCAGGGCCCCACGGGGCTGGTCGGGGTGCTCCACGACCGACTGCAAGCCGAGGGGCTGCCCGTGGTGTCGTTGCGGGTGTCGGTCCCCCACTACGTGCCCGGGCCTCCCAACCCCGAGGCCACCCGCTCCCTGCTCGCCCGACTCGAGCTCATCACGGGCATCCGGACCGGCCATGCCGAGCTCGACCGGCCCGCCCGGGAGTGGCGTCAGCGCATCGACGATGCGGTGGCGAGCGACGACGAGCTCAGTGCGTACGTGCGCCAGCTCGAGGAGCAGGTCGACGAGCTGGAGGTGCTGCCGTCCGGCGACGACCTGGCGGCCGAGCTCGAGGCCTACTTACGGGACCGACGAGAGGACTGAAACGTGCGTGGACCCAGAAACCCCCGAGCCGAGGCCACCCAGGTGGCCGGCACCGACGCCCGGGTGCTGGAACCGTCGCCACCGGCGGTCAACGAGCCCCCCTGGTTCGCCGACGATCCCGTCTCCACCGATGGCGCCGACGCCGAGGTGGTCACCCCTACCTCGGCCGGACCCCACACCTGGGAGGAGCTGGCCGCCAGCGACGCCGCGATCGCGGCGTACGCCCGGGACCACTGGCTCGGGGCCTACAAGCCGCTGCCGGCGGTCCCGCCGGGCTATGCCCCCAGCCGCGACGACTATCACCGAGTCGCCTACGCGGTGGTGTCGAATGCCAGGAAGCAGGCCAACGGCAAGTTCGGGCTCCGCTACACCTTCGGCGGGTTCGGCACCCCCTTCTTCGGCCACGACGAGCAGGTCCGGGTGGAGGGCCCCGAGCTGGTGGTGCAGCGGGGCGACACCGTGGTCGCCGAGCCCCTGACCACCCTGGCCCGCGCCGCGGAGCTCGCCGGGACCACCGCCGACGACGCGCAGGCCGAGCACGACACCGTGGCTCTCGGTGATCTGGAACGCACCTTGGACGTGCCCGGCGAGGTCGGCTGGTTCCTCGGTGACTGGTTCGGGTTCGCGACCAGCGTCCTGGAGGAGCTCCGCGCCGGCCCTGCCGGGCGCGACGCCAGTCGGATCCAGATCTGGCCTGGTCACTTCGACGCCGCCCTCGACGCCGGGGACGAAGCGGCGGGTGCCCGGGCCAGCTACGGCGCCTCCCCCGGCGACGGGTCGCACCCCGAGCCCTACCTCTACGTGGGCCCCTGGGGTGAGGGTGACCGCAGCGACCCCTACTGGAACGCGGCGAGCTTCGGCGGCGCCAACCTCGGGTACACCCGGCTCCGGGAAGCCGCAGATCCCCGCCAGGCGGCGCTCGACTTCTTCGGACAGGGCTACGAGCTCCTGCACCGCAAGTAGGATCTGCCCGTGCACCACCCGGGCGACCCGTTCATCAAGGCCAGCCTGCGAGAGTTCGGCGAGACCATCTTCGCCGAGATGTCCGCGCTGGCCGTGCGCACCGGCGCCATCAACCTGGGGCAGGGCTTTCCCGACACCGACGGCCCCGCCGAGGTGGCCGAGGCCGCGATCCAGGCCATCCGGGACGGGCACAACCAGTACCCGCCCGGTCCCGGCATCGCCCCGCTCCGCCAGGCCATCGCCGAGCACCAGCGGACCTTCTACGACCTGGCGTACGACCCCGATGTCGAGATCCTGGTCACCGCGGGCGCCACCGAGGGCATCGCCGCCAGCCTGCTGGCGCTGTGTGAGCCGGGCGACGAGGTGGTCACCTTCGAGCCGTACTACGACTCCTATGCAGCCACCATCGCCATGGCCGGGGCGACGCGGCGCGTGGTGACCCTGCGACCACCCGATTACGGCTTCGATCCCGACGAGCTCCGGGCGGCCATCGGCCCTCGCACCAAGGTGCTCCTGCTCAACAGCCCGCACAACCCCACCGGCAAGGTCTTCGGCCCCGAGGAGCTGTCGCTGCTGGCCGAGCTCTGCATCGAACACGATCTGGTGGCGGTGACCGACGAGGTGTACGAGCACCTGGTGTTCGAGGGCTTCCACATCCCGCTGGCGACCCTGCCCGGCATGCGCGACCGCACCATCCTGATCTCCTCGGCCGGGAAGACCTTCAGCTTCACCGGCTGGAAGATCGGCTGGGTCTGTGCCCCGCCCGCCCTGTATCAAGCGGTGCGCACCGCCAAGCAGTTCCTCACCTACGTCAACGGCGCGCCCTTCCAGCATGCGGTGGTGACCGCGCTCGGCCTGCCGCGCTCGTACTACGACGAGCTCCAGGCCACCATGGCCGCCAAGCGCAAGCTTCTCTGCGACGGGCTCGAGGCCGCCGGCTTCGAGGTCTTCTGGCCGGCCGGAACCTACTTCGTCACCACCGACATCCGCCCCCTGGGCACCGCCGACGGGAAGGCCTTCTGCCTCGGGCTGCCCGAACGGTGTGGCGTGGTCGCGGTCCCCAACGTGGTGTTCTACGACAACGACCACGAGGGCGAGCACCTGGTGCGGTTCACGTTCTGCAAGCAGGAGCCGGTGATCGAGGCCGCCATCGAGCGCCTCGCCGCCCTGGAGGTCCCAGATGGCAACTGACTCGAGCCCCTTGCGCGTGGCCGGCATCCAACACGACATCGTCTGGGAGCAGCCCGAGGCCAACTTCGAGCACCTCGACCCGCTGATCGACAAGGCGGTCGGCGACGGCGCCCGCCTGGTGGCCCTCACCGAGACATACAGCAACGGGTTCTCGATGAACACCGACCGCATCGCCGAGCCCGTCGGCGGGCCCAGCGCCGGGTTCCTCGCCGACCGAGCCCGCGACCACGGGGTGTGGCTCTGCGGGTCGGTGCCGGAGCGAAGCGAAGGCTCGCGTCACCCGCACAACTGTCTGGTGCTGGCTGGCCCCGAGGGTCAGCAACATCGCTACCGCAAGGTCCACCTGTTCTCGTACCACGCCGAGGACCAGCACTACGAGCGGGGAGCCGACCCGCTCACCGTCGTCATCGACGGAGTGCGCACCAGTTTCTTCGTCTGCTTCGACCTCCGCTTCGCGCCCGACTTCTGGGATCGGGCCCACCTGACCGACCTGTACGTGGTGGTGGCGAACTGGCCTGCGGCCCGAGCCCGGCACTGGACCTCGCTCCTGCGGGCCCGGGCCGTCGAGAACCAGGCCTACGTGCTCGGCGTCAACCGGGTCGGCACCGCCGGCGACGGTGTGACCCACACCGGGGACTCCCGCCTGTTCGACCCCCTCGGCGAGCAGCTGGCGGCTGGCCCGTCGGGCGAGGAGTCGATCCTGCTCGGCGACGTCGACCCGGCCGCCGTGGCCCGGGTGCGCCAGGACTTCCCCTTCCTCGCCGAGCGGTGACCGACTCCGCCCCGGATCGGTGGTGGGAAGAGGCGGTCTTCTACCAGATCTATCCCCGGTCCTTCGCCGATACGACCGGCGACGGCGTCGGCGACCTGGCGGGCATCGCCGCGCACCTCGACCACCTGGTGTGGCTCGGCGTCGACGCGCTCTGGCTGTCGCCCGTCTTCCCGTCGCCGATGGCGGACTTCGGCTACGACGTCGCCGACTACTACGACATCGATCCCCTCTTCGGCACCCTCGATGACTTCGACCGCCTGCTGGCCGAGGCCCACGGCCGCGACATCCGGGTGACCATCGACTGGGTGCCCAACCACACCTCGGACCAGCACCCCTGGTTCGTGGAATCCCGTTCCGGGCGCTCGTCGGCCAAGCGGGACTGGTACGTGTGGCGGGACCCGGCCCCGGGCGGGGGGCCTCCCAAC
>JBFINV010000211.1:0-4640 GCA_041611015.1 Acidimicrobiales bacterium
CGACAGGCGGGGGAGCGGGTGGATCGGCGAGGGGCCGAAGAGCAACGGCACCCGGTCGAAGTCGTCGAGCGTGGTCATGACCTGCTCCTACGCCACCGGCCCAGTCGAGGCAAGTCCGCGTGTGGCACCGGACGCCCGGCTGGTTGGATCGATGGCGTGATCGGGCTGTCGAGCAGCGAGCTTTCGGAGCGGATGGCGGACCCAGCAGCGAGGGAGCGGCTCGCCGTCGATGCCGCGGGTCTGCTCCTCGTCGACGGCACCGACGCCGACGTCCGGGCGGACGAGGTGGCCCACCTCCCGGTCGTCATCGCGGCCCTGGGGGACGGGGCGCCGCCCTGGGCCGATCTGGTCCTGGGTCCGGATGAGGCCACGGCGCAGGCTCGTCTGACCGACACCATCGGCAGGGCCGCGAAGGCTGCGGTCTCGCTGGCGCTGCTGCTGCGTTCGACCGAGGGTGCGGGCATCACCGCGGCGCTGGTCGGCGAGTCCACCACCTACTCGATGCTCCAGGCCGGCCCGGAGTTCGGGGCCTGGCTCGCCGCCCGCGGCCATGGGCACGACGACGAGGGCGCTGCACCGAGCGTGCTGCTCGACCGGATCGGCGACGCCCTGACCATCACCCTCGACCGCCCGGCGCGGCACAACGCCTTCACCCCCCGCATGCGCGACGAGCTCGCCGAGGGCCTGCACGTGGCGCTCGTGGACCCGGCGATCCAACGCATCGCCTTGCGGGGCAGCGGACCGTCGTTCTGCAGCGGCGGCGACCTCGAGACCTTCGGCAGGTTCGAGGATCCGGCCGACGCCCACCTGACCCGCTTGACCCGCAGTCCGGCCTCGCTCCTGGCCCGGCTCGCCGACCGGACCACCGCTCACATCCACGGGAACACCCTGGGCGCGGGCATCGAGCTGGCTGCGTTCGCTCACCGGGTGGTCGCCGATCCCGACACCCGGATCGGTCTTCCCGAGGTGCCCCTCGGCCTGGTCCCGGGGGCCGGGGGGACGGTCAGCATCCCCCGCCGGATCGGTCGGCAGCTGACGGCCAGGCTGGCGCTGGCCGAGACCACCATCGACGCCGCCACCGCCAAAGCATGGGGGCTGGTCGACGAGATCAGCCCCCGCTGACGATCTCGCCGCGTGCCGCTGCGGCGGCCACCCCGGCCAGCGACACGTCCAGCAGGCCCCCGCGCTTCTCTTCGATGAGCTCCACCGCAGCCCTGGCCGCGGCCACCCCCGCCAGGGGGTCGGCCACTGCGTCGGCCACGAAGCGAGGCTCGTCGCCGACCCAGTCGACCAGTCCGGCGGCCGCCGCGGCGTCGTCGCCGAAGGCCGCGGCGTCGGCGAGCGGGGAGCGCAGCCCGTAGCCCGACAGGTGCACCCACACCGCACCCGTGGCGGACACCAGGGCCTCCGGGTCCAGGCCGAGCGAGCTCAGGGCCCGGCGCCGGCCCGCGGTGACCACCACCGCCGCGCGGCCCACGATGCCCCGCAGCCGCTGGAGCTCCTCGGCGCTGCGGTGGTCGAACAGCTCCAGCCCCCGGCCGTCGTGGAGCCAGTGCCCCAGCTGGCCGGAGTCCAGCCGCATGGGATCGAGGCGGCGGGTGCTCTCCACGTCGACCACCTCGGCGCCCGTCGCTATGCCGATCAGCTTGGCGGCCAGGGGCCCGGCCCACAGCGCCGACAGGTCCACGACGGGACCGGACGCACCTGCCGGCCCGACGCCCGAGGCCCGCACAACGTGCGGCCACTCGGCCGCCTCGCCCACCACCGCCGCCGCGACGCCCAGCGTCCGCAAGGCACCGACCACCGCTGCGGCGTCTCGCCGCCTGACCAGCTCACGTAGGGGCTCCCACGCGGGCGCGGGCCAGGGGTCGACCGCGCCGAGGTCCACCCCGAGCAGTCCCGCCACCGCGGGCACTGCCTGGTGGTCGACGGGTCGAGCCAGCTGCGCTGCCACCCACTCGTCGGTGGCCCGGATCAGCTCGCAGTGCTGGTTAGCCGACTGGTACGGCGACCGCCGTGCCGGGTCCAGACCGGGGCGTTCGGGCCCGGTCAGCAGGAAGCCGGCCGTCAGCTCGCCCCACCCGGAGACCCCGGCGAGCTGGCGCTCGGCGACCTCAGTCCGACGCTGGGAGAGGAGCGGCATCCTTCACCACCAGGAGCTCGCCGTCGACGGCTGCGGCCCCGTCGCCGGCGCGGGTGCACAGCAGCTCGATGGTGTCCGCCTGGTTCACGTAGCGCTTGCCCAGCAGCGAGCCACCGTCGTAGCCGTCGGCGGGCGACACCTCGGGGTCCCCGGCGGCGGCCCGGACCGGGGCCCCGCCGATGGTGACCACCACGGCTTCCTCCGGCGCGCGGACCACGATCATCTCGGTGGTGCAGGCGGTGCTGAACACCCTCGTGCCCGGCGTGTAGGTCTGGGCCATGGGGTCGATGCTAGTTATCCCGGCTCGGACAGCTCGGCGGTCAGCTCTGCGCGCAGCTCCCGGCGGAGCAGCTTCCCGAGCTCGTTGACCGGCAGCTCGGTCCGGATGACGATGTCCTCCGGGGTGGCCGTCGAGCGCAGCTCGGCCCGGACCGCGGCCTGCAGCCGGCCGGCGTCGACGGTGGCCCCCTCGGCCGGTACCACTGCGGCCACCACCCGCTCCCCCCAGCGCTCGTCGGGGATCCCGACCACGGCGCAGTCGGCCACGGCGTCGTCCCGCCGCAGGACCTCCTCGATCTCGGCGGGGGAGAGGTTCTCCCCGCCCCGGACGATCACGTCGTCGAGCCGGCCGTGGAGATAGAGGAACCCGTCGGCGTCCAGCTCGCCCGCGTCGCGGGTGCGGAACCAGCCGCCCGCGTCGTCGGTACCCGACACCTGGTCGCCCCGCACCCACACCTCACCCCGCTCGCCCACTGGCAGGACGTCCCGCGACTCGTCGCGGATCGTCAGCTCCACGGTGGGCAGCGGCGTGCCCACCGACGCCAGCCGCCGGCGCCGCGCCGGGTCGTCGCTGGCGTGCGCTTCCCGGTGATCGTCGGGACCGAGGATGGTCACGGTCGACGCGGTCTCGGTCAGCCCGTAGGCGTTGACGAAGTCGGTCCCGGGCAGCGCATCGAGGGCCCGCTCGATCACCCGCACCGGCATGGGTCCGCCGCCGTAGGACAGCAGGCGCAGCCCAGGCAGCTCGACGCCACGCAGTTCCAGCTCGTCGAGGATGCGGGCCAGCATGGTCGGCACCACCATGGCGTGGGTGACCCGGTGCTCGACGGCGGCCTCGACCCAGTCGCCGGCATCGAAGGCCTCCAGGTACACGATGGTTCGGCCGCAGAAGACGTTGGTCAGCGCCGCCATCACCCCCGCGATGTGGTACGGCGGCACCGACACCAGCGCGGCCTCGTCCTCGGCGGCCGAGGCGAACTCGATGGTGGACAGCACGTAGGACGTGAGGTTCGAGTGGCCCAGGGCCGCGGCCTTGGGCTCACCGGTGGTGCCGCTGGTGAACAGGACCACGGCCGCCTCGCTCGCACCGGCCCCGCCAGGAGCGGTGCGCCCCTGCGCAGCCCGGTCGAGGAGCTCGTCCCGGCTCACCACCGCGACACCGTCGATCTCCCCCATGCGCTCGGCCACGCCCTCGCCAGCGACCACCGCCGACGGTGCGGTCCGGGCCACGAGCGCGCGCAGCCTGTCGTCGGGCAGGCGATAGCTGATCGGGGTGAACGGCACCCCGGCGACGGCGGCGCCGTAGAGGCCGATGGGAACCGCCCGGCTGTTGAGGTCCACCATCGCCAGGGACTCGACGCCGAGGTCGGTCAGCCAGGCAGCCACCGATCGGGCCGCGTCGAGCAGGTCGGCGGCGGTCATCGTGACTTCCCGGTCCACCACCATGGGCCGGTTTCCCAGCGCCGGCGCCGCGACCTCCAGCAGCTCGCCGACGTTCACCGGGTCACGGCATCCCGATCAGGTGGCGAGCAGCTGGTCGAAGGCGTCGACCACGGCCTGCGCCACCTTGACGTCGTCGTCGTAGTGACCGCCGCTGACCCCGACCGCGCCGACCGTGTCCCCGTCGGCCTTGAGGGGGATGCCGCCGGGCACGAACATCCGGTCCGGGTGGTTGGACAGGGCCCGCCACAGGACCTCGTCCTGTTTGAGCCGCTTCTCGAGGAACAGCTCGGTGGAGATGCCCAGCCCCGCAGCGACCGAGGCCTTGGCCAGGCCGCCCCGCCAGCCCCGGGGGTTGGTCCCAGGCGTCGAGGCCACGGTCACGATCTCGCCGGTGCCCTCGGTGATCACGATCGCTGCGTTGACCCCCAGCTCGGCCGCCTTGGCGAGCCCGGCCCCGACGATTTCGGAGGCCGCGGCATAGGTGATGTGGCGCTTGGTGATGAGATGCTCTGACACCGTCGGGACCTCCTCCATGCTAGATTCAGCATACTCATTTCCCGGGGGCGCGATGGAACGGAGATCCTGGATCGCGGTGCTGCTGGCGCTCGCCCTGGTCGCCGCCGCCTGCTCCAGCGACGACGCAACCAGCACGGGCAACGGGACCAGCGCCGACGACGCGAGCACCGACGAGGCCGGCACCGCCACCGATGGTGGGACCGATGACGCTCCGGCAGAGGACGAGGGTGAGCCCACTGCCGCCCCCGAGCCCACGGCC
>JBFINV010000212.1:0-4608 GCA_041611015.1 Acidimicrobiales bacterium
CGATACCGCCTGGCAAAGGCCCGGGCCAGCCCCTGGTTGTCGACGACCAACGCGTTGCGCAGGCTCCGGTCGCCGGTCCGGGCCAGCTCGCGAAACCGGGCGTCGAGACCGTCATCGGGCACGGACGCGCTTCTCGAAACGAAAGCGGACGGCGTCGGCGGTGGTCTCGAGAGAGTAGCGGTCCACCACTGCGTCGAGCACCGTCCGCACGTAGTCGGCGGGCGCCAGCTGGCCGCGGCCGGACCAGCGCCGCTCACCCGTGACGGCGAGTCCCTCGTCGCCGAGGCTGATCGAGACGCCGAGCCCGGGCCCACCGTCGACGGAGAGAAGCTGGGCTGCCAGCTCCTCGACAGCGATCTTCAGATCCTCGATCTCGTCGACGTCGAACACGGCGCCGGCGACGACCGCGACGTTCAACCGGAGCAGCTGGAGAAACGCCGTGCTGGCGGGCACGACGAGCTCGACGTGGGCGGCGTCGGCGCCCGACGGTACGGGCATGACCACCTGACGGACCATACCGGGCCACGCTGGAGCGCGTCGGGGTCGAGCAGCGCGCCGGTTTCGGAGCCCTCCCGGCGGGCAACGCTTCGGACGATGCGCCGGACGCCCACCCACTACTTCGATCAGATCGCCGCCGACCACAGCAGCCTCTCGGACGCGCGAGGCGAGCTCGACGCGTGGCTACGAGCTGGCGCCCGTCCCCTAGACGCCGAGCAAGCCAACGACATCGCGGTCATCGTGACCGAGCTCGCGGCCAACGTCGTCGACCACACCAGCGCCCCGTGGGTCGAGATCACGGTGGCGCTCGCGGACGACCGGGCCACGATCGAGGTCGCTCACGAGGGCTCCGCCAACCGCATTCCGGGGGTCCCGGAGTGGGGCCCGGCGAGTGGGAAGTCCCGGGGTCACGGGCTCCGGCTGGTGCGAGCGCTGTCGGAGCGGGTCGCTGTGACTGGAGACGATTCGCACGCGGCGATCCGCTGCGAGCTCCGCTTCAGCTGAGCCCCAGCGAACCGGACAGCCCGGAGAGCTCGATCACGCGGGCCACGACTGGTGTGGGCGAGCTCACCACCAAGGACCCTCCCGAGGCGCGCAGACGGCCCTGGGCATCGAGGATGACACCGAGGCCGGCCGAGGAGATGAACGTCGTCTCGGCGAGATCGAGTACGAGATGGGTTCCCCGGGGCACCTGGGCCAACCGCTCGTAGAGCTGGGGGGCGGTGTGGGTGTCGAGCTCGCCGGACACGCGGAGTGTCCGTCCCTGGTCAGCTTCCGTCACCCGGAGCTCTGCGGGCATGCTCGCAAGCTAGCGGGCACAGTCCCGAGACGACAGATCAACAGCGCCGCTGGAAGGCGAGCATCGCCACGTCGTCGTCGTGGCCGTCGGGCAGCGAGGCCAGCAGCCGGTCCAGCAGCTCGTCGAGCGTCCGTACCGACTGGCACTCGGCCACCGTTCGAGCCAGGCCCCGGTCGAGCACCTCGCCTCGTCGCTCGACCAGGCCGTCGGTGAACAGCAGGAGCCCGGCCCCGGGTTCGAGAACCACCGATGTCGGGGCCAGGGGCGCTCGATCCGCGTAGCCCAAAGGCGGGCCGGGAATCACGTCGAGGAGGCGACCGCCGGTGGGGGAGAGCAGCACTGGCGGAAGGTGACCAGCCGACCACAGCCGGAGCTCACCCGACCCGCGGTCGAGCTCTGCAGCGAGCATCGTGGCCAGCTGGCGTGCGGGCACGCACATTCGGTCGAGCCGCGCCAGCATCTCGCCGATCGAAGCGCCCCGCTCGAGCTCCGCAGCAGCGAGCACCCGCAGCCGTCCCATCAGCGCAGCAGCTTCCACGCCGTTGCCGCTCACGTCGCCCACCGTGAACACCAACCGGTTCTCCGACACGGCCACGTCGTACCAGTCGCCGCCCACGCGCGAACCCACCAGACCAGGCGCGTAGCGGGCTGCGACGAGACAACATGGCGCAGTGAGCCCCTCGGGTGGCAGCAGCTCCCGCTGCAGTCGCAACGCGATCGCTCGCTGGCGGTGGTACTCGACCAGCGCCGCGACGACGGTCCCGACCCTGCGAACGTAGGCCGCCAGCCCGGTGCGATCCACGAACCCCTCGTCCTGGTCCGAGAGCTCGCCCACTCGGACCAGCCCTCGCAGGGCCGACTCCGGCAAGTCGAATCGCAAGGCGACGGCGTTGTCGCCGACCGGGGGTCCGGCGCTCACGGCGACCCGGCGCTGATCGTCGTAGAGGCTCACCGAGGCAGTCCCCAGGGCTGCAATCTGGCTTGCTCCCCGAGCGACCTCGGCGGCAACCCGCTCGAGGCCGGCGTCGGCGTCCACCGACGACCGCAGGATGTCGATCAGGACCTCGTCGAGCTGCTCGGTGGCGGCCAGGAGGTTGGCGGCGCGGACCTTCTCGGTCACATCCTCCTGGGTGGCCACGAAGTGGGTGATGCGCCCGGCTGGGTCCCGCACCGGGTCGATGCTCCAGCTGATGACGAACGGGGAGCCGTCCGCTCGGTAGTTGACGGTCTGGCCGGAGAAGCTGCGACCCGCAGTGAGGTCGCTCCGGAGCCGATCGAGCTCGGCCCGGTCGGTGAGCGGACCCTGCATGAGCCGAGGGCTGCGCCCGATGACCTCGCCGCGCTGATAGCCGGTCATCGAGCAGTATGCCGGGTTGACGTACACGATCTCGGGTCCCGGGGGGTCGAGCTCGGCAGCGGTGATGCAGGTCGCCGACCGGGACTGCTCCAGGGCGGCCAGCAGCACCTCGGGCAGCCCGGCGAGGGTGCCGTCGTCAATCGGATCCGCAGCCGGGTCTCCCACTGCGGTCATCATCACGCAGTAGCGGCCGAGCGTGCCACCGGGCGGCCCTGGTCATGCGCCGCAGTTGACATCCGCCTCACCTTGTGACGTGCTGGAGAGGCATGGACCGATCAGCCATCACGCCGGTCCTGCGACGGCGGCTGGTGGTGGGGGTCGGTGCGGTCGTCAGCGTGGCCCTGTTCATCCTGATCCTCGGGGCCAGCCCGGAGCTGTGGGTGGACCATCCGGACCCGAAGGCGTCCACGTTCCGGTGGCGGCTCAGCGTGGCCCTGGCCGACACCGCGGTCCTGCTCCTGTCGATCACCCTGGCCTATGGCCCGGTCCGGACCCTGGCGGGGGCCGAGCCCGCGGTCCACCTCCCCTGGCGGCGGACCCTCGGGATCGCAGCCGCGCTCGTCGCGTTGGTGCACCTGCCGCTGGGCCTGTCCATCCACGGCGACCTCACCAAGCCCTGGGCCTCGTTCCTGCAGACCCGCCCCTCGCTGGATCGGCCGTTCCCGTTCCTGGAGGGAGCCCGCGGGCTGGCCAACTGGCTGGGACTGAGCGCCGCGACCGGGCTGACGCTCCTGGCGGCGATCTCCAACCGTCGGTGGATGCGCCGGTTGGGTCGGGTCCGCTGGAAGACCGCGCAGCGCACCATCTACCTGGTGTTCGCGCTGGTCGGGGCCCATGCGTTCTACTACTGGCGGGTGGAACAGCGACTGCTGACCCACCGGGCCATCGTGCTCGCCGTGATGGCCGCAGCAGTCGCGCTGCAGCTGGTGGCAGCGATCCGGGTCCGCCGGGTCCGGCGGCACACCTAGACGGCAGCTGACGGGGTCAGGAGCGGCGGAGGGCGGCGCCGAGCAGCGCCAATCCCAGCGTGAGCACCGCACCCAGGACGGCGATGGCGGCGACGATCCAGCGGCCCGGTCCGTCGAGATCCCCTGCCAGACCAGCGGCGCCCACGGTCACCAGGGCCAGTCCCCCCAGCAACCGCGCCGGGTACAGCCGCCACCGACCTGCACTGGCGGGCTCAGCCACGCTGTACCACCCCCTGGCCGACGCCGACGGTCAGATCCACGACGATGGTGCTGTCGCCGCTCCCTTCGTCGTCGGCCGACAACTCGTTGCGTATCCCGTCCTGGCTCTGGCCGAGCAGCGACAGCTCACCCAGGCCCACCTCGCCGGTCACGACCAGATCGACCTCCGCAGGCATCCGCACCACCGCCTCGCCGATGCCCAGCTCCACCCGGACCTGGGCCTGCTCCCCCGGCCCGAGCTGGAGCTCGCGCAGATCCAGCTCGAGCCGGCCCACGCCGAGCTCGTAGGCCGGCGCCAGCACGGCGCTGTCGGTGGGAGCGAAGATCCGCTCTCCCACGCCGTTCTCGAAGGCGGGCTGGGCCACCAGCGACACCGCGAACGCCAGGCTCAACACCGCGCCCGCCGGAGCCAGCCCCCGCCCGTGGCCCACGATCGCGGCCACCACCGCAGCGGCCCCCACGGCCACCAGCCCGATCGCGATGACCGTCGAGGCATCGGTGTCGACCCAGCCCAGCCGGTCGAACAGCAGGGCCCCGGCGAAGAACAAGGCCACCGCCGAGAGGGTCAGCCTCGTCACCGCGGCTGGTTCCCGAACCACGGGCTCGGGCGGAAGGATCGTGGCGGCTGTCGCCGCTGCTGCGCCCGGAGCCACACGTGCCGGTGCGTCGTCGGGGCTGCGAATGACCGGCGAGTCGTCGGGTGCTGCGCTGGGGCTCTCGCCGGATCCGGCCCGAGCCGGCTCGGCCGAGGAGCCGCCCTGGTGGAG
>JBFINV010000213.1:0-4553 GCA_041611015.1 Acidimicrobiales bacterium
CGCTGCTCCAGCGACGCGCCTGCGCCCCCGGGACCGAGCTCGAGATCGCGTCGGAGTCCGGCGCCCGCACCGGCGTGGTCACCGAGCTCCCCTTCAGCGTCGACTGACCGCAGCCGGCGGTGGCGCGACTGTCCTGATGGAGTCGACCGCAGCAGTGCCCGAACCCGGGGAGGCCAGCGGCCGGAGGCTCTGGGCCGTCCCGGTCGCCGTGGTGGTCGGGCTCCTCCTGGCGTGGCTGGCCCCGGAGGACTGGACGGAAGGGCCTGGGATCCTCGAGGTCGAGTATCGAGGAGCGACCGCGCTGTCGATCCCCGTCGAGCTGGGGTCCGACGAGGAGGTCACCGCCGTGGGCCGGGTGGGACCAGCCTCCCTCGAGGTCGGTGCACCCGGCGGGCTGGGCCTCGATGGACCGATCGAGATCGAGGTGATGGTGGTCGACCCGTCTCGGCTCCCGGCGCTGGAGGAGGTCGGGATCTCGCTGATCGCGCCCGATGGCGGCCGGGAGATCGTCCCGATCCTGGACGCCGACGGGGGCACGTTCTCGGCGTCGCGCCGACCAGTCGCCGATGCCGCAGTGGTGCTGGCCGTCCTGGGCGCGGCGATCGTGCTGTGGGTCACCGAGGCGGTGCCCCTCTTCGTCACCTCCCTGGCCATCCCGGTCGGGCTCGCAGTGACGGAGGTGGGCCCGGCCACCGACACCCTGGCGCCGTTCTTCGACCCGATCATCGTGCTCTTCTTCGCTGGCTTCCTGATGGCCGAAGCCATGCGGCGGACAGGCCTCGATCGGCTGCTCGCCGTCACCATCGTCGACGTGTCGGGCAGGGGTCCGATCCGGCTGTACGTCACCCTGCTGAGCCTGGCGGCGTTCATGTCCATGTGGATGTCCAACACCGCTGCGGTCACCGTCCTCATTCCGGTGGCCATCGCGGTCACCGAGCCCATCGGCTCCGTCGGCTACCGGAAGATCGTGGTGCTCGGCATCGCCTATGCGGCCACGATCGGGGGCGTCGGAAGCGCCATCGGCACCCCGGCCAACCCGCTCGCGATCAGCTTCATCGAGCGCTTCACGGGGCGCGAGATCTCCTTCGCCGAGTGGTTCGCTTTCGGGCTTCCGATGGTGGTGCTGTTCCTCCCGGTGATGGCGGTGTACCTCTGGCGGATCAGCGGCGTGGAGGTCCCTGCGCATCGCTTCCGGGAGGCTGCTGCCGTGGCCGCCGACCAGCGCCGCGGCGCCGGCCCGGTCGGGCGGGCCCAGGTCGAGGTGCTGGTGGTCTTCGGGGTCGTCCTGGGACTCTGGCTTTCCCAGACCGCCCACGGCATCCACACCGGGATCGTGGCGCTGGGAGGGGCGGTGCTGTTGTTCGTGCTCGGTCGCTTGGAGCCCGCAGACCTGTCGCGCATCTCCTGGCCCACCCTCCTGACCTTCGGTGGCGGACTGACCCTGGGCACGTTCATGGTCACCAGCGGGACCTCGGACTGGTTGGTCACCGAGCTCGCGGGCGTGAGCGGCTGGGTGGATCTGGCCGCGATCGCAGCGGTGGCGGGGGTGGCTCTGGGGTTGACGACCGTGGCATCGAACACCGCAGCGGCGGCGACCCTCATCCCGCTGGCCATCCCGCTCGCCGGGCTCATCGGGGTCGAGCCCGCGCTTCTCGTCGCGGTGGTGGCGGTGGCCTCCTCGATCGACTTCGCGCTGGTGATCGGCACCCCGCCGACGATGCTGGCCTACAGCACCGAGCTGTTCACGGTACGAGAGATCCTGAGGAAGGGAAGCGTGCTCGACGTCATCGGCATTGCGCTCTTGGTCCTCGCGGTGGTCCCGCTGTGGCGGGCGTTCGGGATCGTGTGACTGCGGGGCAGGATCAGAACTCCACGCCCACGGCTCGGCACAGGAACCGGACCATGGGCGCGGCCAGCTCGAAGCGCTCGGCGAGCAGATCGGAGAAGCCGGCGCTGGTGACCTGCCCCTGGGTGAGGGGCGCGGTGGCGATGAAGCTCTTGCGTTTGAGGTCGTCGATCAGGGGGTGCTCGGCGCCGTAGCCACGCGGCGGGCGGGTGAGCGACTCCCCGGCCAGCTCGTAGACGGCGGTGAAGGCATCGGAGCGGGTGGCGTCGATCCAGTCCTGGGGGTGGGCATCGATGCGCTCGCGGATCTGGTAGGCCACCTTCGACTCGGGCTGCCACAGGCCGGCACCGATGAAGCACTGCCTGGGCTGGAGGTGGACGTAGAACCCGGGGGCGTGGGCGTCCTTGGCCTGCTCGTGGCGGAAGTGCATGCCGGTGTTGAGCTTGTAGGGGGTCTTGTCCTTGCTGAACCTGGTGTCGCGCTGGATCCGGAACAGCGACCCACCCACGGTGCGGGAGTCGGCCACGAAGTGCGGGGAGATCCGTGCCAGGGGCTCCGCGAAATCGGTGATGAAGTCCAGAGCCGGCTGGCGCACCTCGGCTTCGTAGGTGCCCTGGTTGGCCTTGAACCAGTCCCGATCGTTGTTGGCCGCCAGGTCGGAGAGGAAGCCGAAGAGCTTCGGTGAGAACGTCGCCATGGGCGCAAGTATGTCCACCATCACCGCCCGTCGGCGCTGAAGTGCTGGTAGTCCTTGGCGCTGCGCCAGTGACCACCCCAGACCCAGCCGATCGAGGCGAACGCCTTCACGGCCGGGTCGCCATCGACGATCATCCCCGGCCGCACGTCGGAGCGGTCCAGGTAGTCCGCCCCCTCGGGGGGGTCGACCACCGAGCCCCGAACGTAGGGATTGAGCAACGGGTTGAGGTCGACGGCGGTGCCATGGGCGTGGTTGGACCAGACGCCGGGGCGGCCGCTCACCTCGCGGCAGTTGAAGCCCGAGGTGTTGTTGGCCCGCATCGAGGCCAGGTCGTCGCCGCCGTACTCGTCGACGAGCTCGATCCGCTCGATCGGATAGGCGGCATCGAAGAGTTGCTCGAACACCTGGGCGATGGGCTCGGCCCAGCGGTCGGCCACGATCAGCTCGCCCCGACGGACCGCGCCGTCGAACCCGTAGTGGGGGAACTCGAGCAGCGCCAGCTCGGACGGCCCCACCGGGCACCCGGGCCGCCAGGACGACGGTTCCATGCGAGCCAGCACGAGCTCGTCGATCTCGTGGACCTCGACGAACCAGGCGGGCTCGGGCGTTGCCGTCGGGGTGGGGCTGGGCGTCGGCGTGGAGCTGGAGACCGGGACCGGGGTCGGCGTGGGATCCGGTGTGGGGTTGGGGGCCGGGACCGGCTCGGTCGCGGTCGGGGCCTCCTCGGGTGTCGGGGCGGCCGAGCTGGCCGGGGCCGCGCCGGAATCGACCCCGTCGTCGGCGCAACCAGCCGCGAGGCCGATGGCGAGGGACAGGCCCACGACCGCGATCCTCCGGCTCCAGCGGGCCATGCGCGCCAGCCTAGGACCAGCCCGCGCGCGCCTGCGCGCGCAACGTGGCGGTCAGCGCCAGGTGGATGGGCCGGGGTGCCCCCGACTGGTCGCAGTGCGGGACACCGATGATGTACTTCTGCTCTGTACCGCCATGGTGGTGACCAGCCATGATGGAAGCCGACGCAGTGACCGTCTCGTAGAGCCTGAGGTCGTCAACGATGAAGCAGAACGCATCCAACCGATACCGCGTCCGAGCGCGGGGCGTGGTCGCCTTGGTGGCCATGCTCGCCACCGTCCTGGTCACGGCCGCGCCCGCGGGCGCGGCCACCCGGTGCGTGTTCGCACCGGACTCCGGCGGCCTGGTCGTACAGGTCGACGAGACCAACCCTGGCGACGTCACCGATCTGGCGGTGCGCAACGGTGAGCTGTTCGTGAACGGTGACAGCTGCGGCACCGGCAACTCGATCACCATCATCGACCTCGGCGACCCCAAGGTCGACAACTTGCGGATCGACCTGGGTCCGGGCCCGTTCCGCGCCGACGGCGAGGCCCTCTTCGTCACCCTGATCCTCGACGAGGCTCCGGCGAACCAGGCGGACGAGGTGCTGATCCGGGGGACCCGGCAGGTCGACCACGCCACCCTGATGAGGAACTTCGTCTTCGTCAGCGCTCCGGAGAACTTCCCGGGCAGCGACAACGGGCTGCGCCTCATCATGGGCACGCAGTTCTCGCCTGGCGTCAAGCTCAAGTTCGCCCTGCGCGGTGGCGACGACACCTTCCAGATGCTCGCCGACAATTCGGGCGCCTTCCACCGCGGGTTCGTGCGGGTGGCGGGGGGCGCGGGTGCCGACGTTCTGCTCGGCGGTCCGGGACGTCAGCGCATCCTCGGCGGGGGCGGCCCCGACATCGTGGAGGGGTTCGCCGGCAATGACCTGCTGTGGGGCAACCGAGGTGACGACTTCATCGATGGCGGGCGTGGCGCCGACCGGATCGACGCGGGCGGGGGCGAGGACGTGGTCCGAGCCGGTCCGGGCCGCGACGTCATCGACGCCGAGGACCGCGACGTCGACGACGTGTTCGGCGGCGCCGGCCCCGACGTCTGCGACTGCGATCGCAACGACATCGTCGGCAGCGCTCGTCGGCGATAACACAAAGCTCGGGCGGGAACTGGCGAGGC
>JBFINV010000214.1:0-4548 GCA_041611015.1 Acidimicrobiales bacterium
GCCGGGCGAGCACCCGGCTCCCCGACGCCCGACCGCCTCGACGGCCCGCCCGCCTGCGCCGACCCCGATCGGTGATGGAGCCGCACCCGCGACGACCCCGATCGGTGATGGAGCCGCACCCGCGCCGACCCTGTCGCCACCCACCCGGGCAGCCGACCGCGGGCCGAACGCGACCCCGCCACTCGTGCCGGCTGGCCCTGCTCCGGCGCCGGCGCGAGCGCTCCCGACTGCCGCCGGGTCCACACCTGCGTCGAGCGCGATCCCCGCGCCCGAGCCCGGCCTCGCGGAAGCAGTGCCGGCGCGACCCCCCTCACCCACCCCACCAAGCGGACCCCGGCGGGCCCCGGACCCGAGCCCGCCGGAGACCGCGGCGCTGGCGCCGGGCCCCGCCGCAGACGGGTCCGCGCCGAGCACACGACCGGACGCGCCGAAGCCCGCAGCACCACCCGCCGAGTCCTCCGACGGTGCTCGTCCTGGTGGTCCGACGACGTCGTCGCCACAGCCGGCACCCTCGACACAGCCCAGCAGCGCCGTCTCGGCCCCGGCCAGCAGCAGCCTGGCTGCCACCACCTCCGAGCCGGGCACACCGGTCCGGCCGGCCTCGGTCCCGACGCTGGTCGGCGCCGAGGCCCAGCAGGTCGTCGCTCGGGGCGACGGCCGCGGCCGTCTGGTCATCCGGCTGGACCCACCCGAGCTCGGAGCCGTCACCATCGAGCTCGCAGCCCTCGGCGAGGAGCTGGCGATCAGGGCCCGGACCGACTCGGTCGAGGCCGCCCGGGCCCTGCTGCGCCAGCGCCACGAGGTGCAACAGGCAGTGGAGGCAAACGGTATGTCCCTCGGCGGGTTCGACGTCCAGGCCGATGGCGACGGCCAGCCGGCCGCCCGCTCCACCGCGGGGCGCCGCCGGTCCGAACCCGAGACAGCCCTCCCCCACCTGCCCGAGCCGGAGGAGCCGGCCGGCGACCACCAGCGAGAAGGAGCGATCTTCCTGTGAGCGACATCGGCATCGGCACCCTGGGCACTGCTGGACCCGATCCCGGCTTCAGCTCGGCCTCCCTCCAGAACCTGGACAAGGACACCTTCCTCCAGCTGCTGGTGGCGCAGATGCGCTACCAGAACCCGCTCAGCCCCCTCGACTCCAACGAGTACCTGGCCCAGGCGGCGCAGTACGCATCGGTCGAGCAACTCGAGAACATGGCCCAGGCCCAGGCCGAGCTGCGATCGATGCAGCTGGTCACCATCGCCACCGGGCTGATGGGCCAACGGGTCAGCGCCGTGGACCCGTTCACCGGCGAACTGGTGGAAGGTGAGGTGGAGGCGGTGCGCTTCGGCGTCGAGCCGATCCTCGTGATCGACGGCACCGAGGTGCCCCTGTCGAACGTCGTGACCGTCGGTGAGGAACCGACGCTCGACGAGCCCGCCTCCCCAGAGGGCGGTGACGAGCCTTCCCAGTCCGAGCTCGCCCCACCGGAGGGCGCCACCCCGGCGCCGCCGACCGAGCCAGAGGCTGGCACCGACCCGCCCGAACCCGAACCCGAACCCGACTCTCGCGCCACCCTCGAAGCGCCCGACACCACCCGGGGCCGCTGACGAGCAGCCCCGAACCAACCAGATCCCACGGATGAGACCAGCGACCACGGACGGCCCGCTCAAACACCCAAGAGAGGAACCCCCATCATGATGCGTTCGATGTTCGCAGGCGTCTCAGGCCTGCGTGCCCACCAGACCATGACCGACGTGGTCGCCAACAACATCGCGAACGTCAACACGGTCGGCTTCAAGGCCAGCCGGGTGCAGTTCGCCGACGCGCTCTCGCAGCTGATCCGAGGCTCGTCGGGCGGTACCGGCGAAGCCACTGCGGGCATCAACCCCCAGCAGGTCGGCCTGGGCGTGACCGTGTCGTCCACCAACAAGATCTTCACCCAGGGCGGGTCCCAGCTGACCGGCCGGGCGACCGACGTGGCCATCACCGGCGACGGCTTCTTCGGCGTGAGCTTCGCCGGCGAGACCCTCTACACCCGGGCCGGGTCGTTCTCGTTCGACGACAACGGCTTCCTGACCGACCCCACCGGCGGGGTGGTCCAGGGCTGGATCGCAGCGCCCGACGGGACGGTCAACATCAACGCCCCGGCCCGCGGGATCCAGGTGCCGGTCAACTCGACGATCCCACCGACCCCGACCACTGCGATCACCATCGCCGGCAACCTCGACGAGACGGTGGCGATCGGCGAGATCCAGAGCACTGCGATCGACATCGTCGACAACGTCGGCGAAACCCACCGGATGTCGGTGGACTTCGAGAAGGTCGCCGCCAACCAGTGGGAGGTCAGCGTGCTGGATCCCAGCGGGGCCTCGCTCGGCACGTCGACCATCGACTTCGATCCCACCGACGGCACCTTGGTGACCGCAACTGCTCCTTCGTTCACCTACACCCCTGCAGGAAGCACCGCGGTGACCTTCGACCTCGACATCGGCGAGCCGGGCAACACCGACGGGCTGACCCAGTTCGCCGGGGCCGCGTCCGCCCAGGCCATCGACCAGGACGGGCTCGAGATCGGCACCCTGCGGTCGTTCGCCATCTCGAACGACGGAACCCTCTCCGGGGTGTTCTCGAACGGCGAGACCACCGTGTTGGGCCAGCTGGCCGTCACCACCTTCTCGAACCCGGCGGGCCTGCTCAGCGGCGGCGACTCCCGTTTCCGGTCCACCAATGCGTCCGGCCAGGCGCTGGTCGGGGTGCCGAACAGCGCGGGGCGGGGCGGGATCGCTGCCGGCACCCTCGAGATGTCCAACGTCGACCTGTCCGAGGAGTTCACCAACCTGATCATCGCCCAGCGCGGTTTCCAGGCGAACTCCCGGATCATCACCGTCAGCGACGAGATGATCCAGGAGCTGGTGAACCTGAAGCGGTAGGCGGGAGGCCCCTCAGGGCCCGGCGTCCATCGCCGGTAGCTCGGCTCGCGTCGGGAGGTCCGCGTCGAGGACCACCTGGCGCCCCAGCCGTCGCCGCTGGTTGACGACCACCGGGCCCAGGAGGTTGGCCGTGAAACGGCGAGGTTCGACATGACTGGTCACCAAGCAGAGCACCAAGGCGTCGGAGGCGTCGGCGAGGTCCAGGGCCGCCTGGTCGGCGTCGCTCAGCTCTGGCGCGTAATCCGGGAAGAGCGGCCAGGGCGTGAGCACCAGGAACGCCAGGGCCGGGTCGTCCACCGACTGCAGCCAGAAGAACAACCCGTCGTCGTCGACGGGCACCAGCACGGCCGTCGTCATGGCCACGAATCCGAGCAGGCCGTCGGGCAGGTCGATCACCTGATCCTCGTCGACCCGCACCTCACCGAAGCGCTCGGTGCGCACGACCAGCTCGGCCACCGGGGGTCACCCCTCCTGGCGGCGCTTGGGGCGCAGGTCGTCGAGCGCGCTCGGGTCGATGTCGGCCGCGGCCCGGTTCTGGCGGCTGACCTCGGCGTAGAGCTCCTCGCGATAGACCGGCACCGACCGGGGGGCGTCCACGCCGAGCCGAACCTGCTCGCCGCGGAACTCGACGACGGTGACCACGATGTCGTTGCCGATGACGATCGACTCGCCGGGCTTCCGGCTCAGGACCAGCACAGCGGCGATCCTACTTCCGGCGTCGCCCAGCCTCGGGGAGGCCGACGGTGATCGACAACCTGGCCCAGGCCATGGACCGGGTGGCGTCGATCCGGGCCACGCTGGGCGTCGACGCCGGCCGGCCCCCGGCCTCGGCGGCGGGGGGCGCCGCCACGCCGATGATGATGCAGCAGGTCCTGGCACAAGCGATGGCCCACGCCTCCCAACCCGTCGGTGCGGTGCCCGCCGGTGGGCTGACCCCCCTGGCTGGGCCCGTGCGCAACGGCCCGCCGCCTGGACTCGAGGGGTACCACAACGGTCGGATCCCGCCTCAGGTGCTGGTTCCCATCGGTGGCACCAGCGAGCGCCTGTGGGCTCCGGCCGCCGCCGCCTTCGAGCACATGCGCCGCGATGCGGCGCGTGCGGGCGTTTCGCTCCCGGTCATCGACGCCTACCGCAGCCACGACGACCAGGTCCGCCTGGCCGCCGAGCTGGGCCTGTATCGCGACGGCGGTTGGGCGGCGGTTCCGGGCACCAGCCAGCACGGCTGGGGCCGGGCCGTGGATCTCGATCTCGACGACCGGGCCCTCGCCTGGCTGCGGGCCAATGCCTGGAAGTACGGGTTCGTCGAGGCCGTCCCCCGGGAGCCCTGGCACTGGGAGTTCCACCCCGCAGCCTGACCGCCCCCCGGATCTGTGAGAACAAATACTCGCCGAATTTGTTCTCACAGTTCCGGATTGGCGGCGGGGGGTGGGTCGAGCGGGGCTTCCAGGACGTCGCGGAGGCGGCTCCAGGCCACCGGGGCGGGCTCGACGTGGTCGAGGTCCTGACACAGGAAGTCGTCGATCGCGTGGCGGCGGGCCAGGTACTCGTCGAGCGCGGCGCTGGTCCCGGGTTCGTAGGCACCGATCTCCACCAGATCGCGACCGTCGGCCCACGCGGCCAGCAGCGTCCGCAACC
>JBFINV010000215.1:0-4536 GCA_041611015.1 Acidimicrobiales bacterium
GCGACCTCGGGCTCGGTCATGGCGAAGCACGACCAGACCTTCCCCTGGCACAGCGGCTTCAGGTACTTCTCCGCCTGCTCGGGCGTGGCCCAATGCAGCAGGGTGTGCATGTTGCCCTCGTCGGGCGCCTGGCAGTTGAAGACCCAGGGTCCGTAGTAGGACTTGGCCGCCTCGGCCTGGACCATGGCCATGGCCACATGCCCGAGCCCCATGCCCCCCCACTCCTCGGGCATGTGAGGGAGCCAGATCCCCTCGGCGTGGGCCTTCTCCCGGAGCCCGATCAGGGCTTCGATGCGCTCCCGGCCCTCCAGGGGCTCACCGCCATTCCGGCCCTCGAGACGGGCCTCTTCTGGCTTGATCACCTCGTCGACGAAGGTCCGGACCCGCGTCCGCAGCTCCTCCAGCTCGGGGGTCAGGGTGAAGTCGATGGCCATGGCGCGTCTCCCGTCGGCGGGGCCCTGCCCGGCATTGAACCACGGCCGGGGCGGTGGAGGCTCAGCAGCGCGTGTCTCGGATCCAGTCGGCCTCGGTTCGCGGGCCCGGGCTACCCTGCCCGTCGATGGAGCTTCGACTCGACGGCAAGACCGCTCTCGTCACCGGGGGCTCGAGGGGAATCGGCAAGGGCATCGCCCGGACCTTCGCCGAGGCCGGCGCTGCGGTCATGATCACCAGCCGCAAGGCCGATGCCTGCGAGGCCACCGCCGCCGAGATCGGCCACGGCTGCATCTGGGAGGCCGGCCACGTGGGCCAGCCCGCGGACGCCGAGCGGGTGATCGACGCGTGCATGGAACGGCTCGGTGGTGTCGACATCCTCGTGAACAACGCGGGCAC
Organism: Acidimicrobiales bacterium; assembly: GCA_041611015.1. Classification (GTDB taxonomy): domain Bacteria; phylum Actinomycetota; class Acidimicrobiia; order Acidimicrobiales; family UBA8592; genus JBFINV01. Next base: position 832 of record JBFINV010000215.1, read on the forward strand.
CAACCCATACGCCGGTCCCACCATCGACGTCGACCTGCCCCGGTGGGAGAAGACCTTCCAGGTCAACCTGACCGGGCCGCTGATCTGGACCCAGCTGGCCTGGCGCCGCCACATGAAGGAGGCCGGCGGGGTGGTCGTCAACATCTCGTCTGTGGGCGGGCTCAGCACCAACTCCATGCTCGGCGTCTACGACATCACCAAGGCCGCGCTGATCCACCTCACCAAGCAGCTGGCGCCCGAGCTGGCGCCGGGCGTCCGGGTCAACGCCATCTGCCCCGGGCTGATCAAGACCGACTTCGCCCGGCTGCTGTGGGAGGGCGAGCGGGGCGACCAGGTGGCCCAGACCTACCCGCTGGGTCGGCTCGGCGAGCCCGAGGACGTGGCCGCTGCGGCGCTCTGGCTGGCGGCCGACACCGGATCCTGGATCACCGGCCAGGCCATCGTCCTCGACGGCGGCGGGCTGGTCCGCTTCGGCGAGCTGGGCTGAGGCATGAGCGATCGCCAGCCCCCGGTGCGGTACATCGACCGCACCCGGGCGCAGTACGAGGCCCTCGGCTACGGGACCTACGGCTGGGCGTCGAACCCCGATCCGCCGCAGATGGCCCACCTCGATCGGCCCCTCTCGGAGTGCTGCGTCGGGATGATCGCCACCGGCGGCATCTACGCGGTGGGCCAGACGGCGTTCACCTTCAAGGACGACGTGACCTACCGGGCCATCCCCGCCGACGTGGACACCGCCGAGCTGCGGGCCACCCACTTCGCCTACGACCTCACCGACGCCCGACGTGACATCAACGTGGTGTTCCCGATCGATGCCCTCCGGGCCCTGGCGGCCGACGGTGAGATCGGCGAGGTGGCACCCTGGCTCTACACCTGCATGGGCGGCATCTACTCCCAGCGCCGGGTGCTCACCGAACTGGCCCCGGCGCTGCTCGAGCGCTGCCAGCGCGATGGCGTCGACGCAGTGCTGCTGGTGCCCGTGTGACCGGTCTGTCACCAGACGGTCGGTCTGATCGCTCGCCACATCGAAGCCGCCGGGATCCCGACGGTGGTGCTCACCAGCGCCCGGGACATCACCGAGTCGGCCAACCCGCCCCGAGCCGTCTTCCTGGACTTCCCCCTGGGTCACACCGCGGGCCGGGTCGGCGAGCCCGAGCTCAACCGGTCGATCGTCGCTGCCGCCCTCGACACCTTGAGCCGGGACGAGCCCGGCTGCATCGTCGACCTGGCCCACCGCTGGGCCGACACCGACGACTGGAAGAAAGACGTGATGCGGGTCGACGTGACCCCCGACGGCCGGACGGTCACCGTCGACGACCGGGTGCCCCGCCACCCCACGCCCCAGTACCAGGCCGACGCGGACGCCGAGGCCGCGGCCCGCCTCCATCGAGGCCAGGAGTGCGTGGTCTGCGCAGGCATCGACTACTGACGAGCCGTCCCGTTTGACGGCTCTCGCTCCACCTGCCACGCTGGCCAGCCCACAAACGGCAGAAAGGGCGGCGCCATGCGAAAGGTCATGGTGGCGGTCGCGACTGCGACCGCCCTGTTGGTTGCGACAGCGGGGCCGGCAGCGTCCGCGCCCTCCCCCTTCGTCGGGACCTGGGTGGCCGTCGACATCGACGGCTCCAACCTGCGGCTCACCATCGGCGGCGGGCCCAACCCGATCATCAACCTCTACGACGACGGGGCCACGGTCTGCAGCGTGAACGTCCCGCCCGACATCCCGGCGAGGGCCCGGGGCGCCGGCACCATCACGGAGAGCACGATCTCGAGCACGGTCGACGTGGTCTGCCTCACGCCGGCACCGGTGAACATCGGTCCGTTCGCCTTCGAGCTGGAGGCCCAGCCCGACGGGACGCTGACAGACATGCTCGGGGTGGTGTACACCCGGATCTGACCCTCCGCGGGCACGACACGGACGAGGATTTCTGATCCGCCGGCTCGGCGAGCTGGCGGGTCAGGAATCCGACGACGGCGCCACGAGTGGCCAGGGGGCATTGGTCTCGACCACCCGGGCCAACGCGAGCAGGACCGCGTCGTCGTGCTGGCGGCCGATGAGCTGCAGGCCCACCGGAAGTCCGTCGACCAGCCCGGCCGGGACCGAGATCGCCGGATTGCCCGAGATGTTGGCGGGGATGGTGAGGGCCCCGTTGTTCGCCCCCGGGACCCGCTCCCCCGCCACCCGGTTGTTCGACGTGACCCAGGCCGGGAAGGCCACATCGGGGTTGGCGGCGCAGATGACCACGTCCACCTGGTCGAACAGGTCCGCCATGGCCTCGTTGGCGGCGGTGCGAGCCTGCTCGACCCGGGCTGCAGCCCCGAGGTCCATGTGCTCGAGCCCCATCTCCATGCCCAGGGCCACCACCTTCGTGAGCTGGTCCCGACACTGCGGCCAGTGGGGGGCCAGCTGGGCGTAGAGGCCGGCCTGGTTGGCGATGGCCCACTCGGCGATGGTCGGCGCCAACGCGGCCTCGACCTCGACGAGCTCGAGGCCGGCGTCGGCCACCAGTCGACGCCCCGCCGACTCCACCAGCTCCGCCACCGCCGGGGCCACGATCGCGGTCCCCAGGTCGGCTGCGATCGTGGCCCGCCGGCCGGCGAGCGCGACCGAGCCCAGGCCCGCCTCCCAGCTGGCGGACGAGGGCAGGCTGTAGGGGTCGCGGCTGTCGTGGCCGGCGCAGACGTCGTACCACCGGGCCGCATCCCGCACACTCCGGGCCAGACAGCCCGCCACCACCGTCATGGGGCTGATGGTGGCGTGCGGCCCGCGAGGGATGCGCCCCGCGGTGCCCTTCATCCCCACCAGCCCGCAGAACCCCGCCGGGATCCGGATCGACCCGCCGCCGTCGCCGCCGGTGGCGATGGGGACCAGCGCGCCGGCCACCGCTGCGGCGCTGCCGCCGGAGGACCCGCCGGCGGTGGCCTCGTGGTTCCACGGGTTCCGGGTGATTCCGTTGAGCGGGGTCACGCTCACGTTGATGGCGCCGAACTCGCTGGCCGTGGTGAGGCCGACGGGGTTCGCTCCGGCAGCCACGAGCCGCTCGACCATGGTCGAGGTGTGAGTGGCGATCCGGTCGGCGAAGACCAGCGAGGCCGAGGTGTCGGGCCAGCCCTCCACCTGGTGCAGCTCCTTCACCCCCACCGGCACCCCGCCGAGCGGGAGCGAGACATCGGCCGCCGCGGCCCGCTCCCGGGCCCCCCTGGCGTCGACGAACGAGAAGGCGTTCAGCGCCGAGCTCTCGATGGCGGCCAGGGTGGCCTCCACCTCCTCGACCGGTGACCGGGTGCCGGCCCGGAAGGCCTCGACCAGCCCGACCGCGTCACCTTCCCAGGTGTCACCCATGGCGGAAGCCTAGGGTGTGCGATCCTTCGGGGATGCCCGAACCGGCGCCCGACTGGCTCGACGAGATCATGCTGGACCCGGCCGTCCCTGCGGTCTCGATGGGAACCCGGGCGCTGCGAGACCGACCCTGGCTCGTGGTCGACGAGCGGCGCGGGTCCGAGCTGGAGCTGAAGCGAACCCTGCTCCACGAGCGCCACGACGAGGTGTTCGCCGCCCTCCCGGGCACCGAGGAGCCGGGTTCGGCGGTCGTCGCGCTGATGGCCACCGCCGGTGTCGAGGTGCTCGCCGATGACAGCCTCCACCCCCTCGATCGTGCCGGCCGCAGCATCCAGGAGGACCTCTGCCTGCTCGGGCGGCGCACC
>JBFINV010000216.1:0-4507 GCA_041611015.1 Acidimicrobiales bacterium
GCCGCCCGACCCGGCGATGTTGCCCGTCGATGTGCGCTCCGACGCCATCCTGGACGAGATCCGGGGCCCGTGAGCGTTCTGGCGATCGACTCCTCGGCACTGGTGCGGCGCTACGTCCCCGACGAGCACCGTGACCTGGTGCTCGAGGAGATGGCGGGATCCGAGGCCTGGTGCGCGTCGGCCATGGCCCGCACCGAAGTCCTGCTGGCCCTGCACCGGATGGCCATCGCCCCCTTCCAGCACGAACAGCTCTGGCGCGCTCTGCGGGCCGACTGGGACGTGTTCCACGTGGTACCCGTCGACGGCCGGCTCCTGAGCCACGCGGCCACGCTGGGCGCCCGTTTCGGGCTCCGCATGATCGATGCCGCCCATCTGGCGGCTGCGGACCGGCTGCCCCGGCCCACCAGGTTCCTCACCTTCGAGCGCCGCCAGATGCCCGCCGCCGCCGAGCTCGGCCTGGAGGTCGTCACCGCCGTGGCCCCGTCGTGACGGGCTCAGAACGTGAGGCCCAGCAGGGTTTGAGTGCCGACGCCGATTGGGCCGTGCTCGTCGCCCAGCTCACTGACACACAGGCCGGTGCCGTCGGGGCCGGCCTGGGTCTCGGACTGCACCACGGTCCACTCGCCCTGTGGCGGCCGGACCAGGGCCACGGTCAGGTCGGCATTGATCAGCCCAGCCCGCTGCTCGGGCTCGAAGATCGAGCTGATGCCCGAGCCGAAATCTGCGGTCGCCATGACCCGGCACAGGGGCGATGTCTCCTCCCCGGCGACAAGCGGCACCAGCAGGCGCACCCACGACGTCGCCGGGCCCGGCCGACCGAACGTGCCGCGAGTCATGCGATGTTCGACCGCATGCTGGTGGTAGGTGACCGGGAGGGTGCCGCTCGCCCATGACGGTGGGTCGACCCGGGTCTCGGGTGGGGGCACCGACCAGTCGGGCCCTGGCCCGTCCGGAGCCCAGACCGGAGTCGGCAGTGGGGTGTGGGCCAGCACCAACGCCCGGCAGGTGGCCACGGTGGTCTCGCCTCGCCTCAGGTCGGCGTCGATGTGTGCCACCCGACGGCTCACCGGGGTGCGTCGGGCCTCGATAGTGAGGGCATCGAGCGGCACCGGCCGCACCAGCTCCACCGAGATGCGGGCCACCGACTCACCCTCGCCGACCAGCTCCTCGACGTGCCGGGTGAGCAGCGCCGCGGGAGGGCCGCCGTGCTGAGCGTCAGCGCGCCAGGGGCCCGTGGTGAGCTCGCTGGGGTGGAACGACTCGCCGGCACGCTCGAACAGCGCCATCACCGGGACCCTACTCAGGACGGGGACGAGCCAGCCTGACGTCGGCTACGGTCCGGCGTGATGTCGTCGATAGACGAGCTGTTCGACGTGAGCGGGAAGGTGGCGGTGGTGACCGGCGGGTCCCGGGGCATCGGCCGGATGATCGCGGCCGGCCTGGTCAGCAACGGGGTCCGCACCTACATCAGCGCCCGCAAGGCAGAGGCCTGCGACGCCACCGCCGAGGAGCTGTCGGCCGACGGCGAGTGCATCTCGCTCCCCGCCGACCTGTCGTCGGCCGAGGAGGTCGAGCGGTTCGCCGGCGAGATCGCGGCTAGTGAGGAACGCCTCCACATCCTGGTGAACAACGCGGGCACCACGTGGGGAGCGCCGCTGGGGTCGTTCCCCGAACAGGGCGTCGACAAGGTGCTGGACCTCAACGTCAAGACCCCGCTGCTGCTCACCCAGGCACTGCTGCCACAGCTCCGAGCGGCTGCGAGCGCCGAGGACCCGGCCCGGGTGCTCATGGTGGGCTCGGTCGACGGGCTCCGGGTGCCGATCTTCGACAACTTCTCGTACTCGGCTTCCAAGGCCGGGGTCCATCAGCTGACCCGGCACCTGGCCCACCGGCTCCACGCGGACCACATCACCGTGAACTGCATCGCCCCGGGGCCGTTCGAGTCCAAGATGACCGCGTTCGCCCTCGACGATCCCGACACCCGCCAGGAGATGGAGCGGGCGGTGCCCCTCGGACGTATCGGGCGGCCCGACGACATGGCCGGGACCGCGATCTTCCTCGCCAGCCGAGCGGGCGCCTACCTCACCGGCGCGGTCATCCCCGTCGACGGCGGCATCGCCAGCGCCTGAGCTCGATCAGGCCGAACGCGCCCGACCGCTCATGTCGGCGTTGGGAGCGGCCTCGGCCAGCAGATCGCGCACGATCGGCCCCAGCTCGGTGGGGTCGTCCGGCTGGGTGGCCGCCGGGCCCAGCCGCCAGCCCTCGGCAATCCCGAGCTGATCGCCCTTCACGTCGAACACCCGGCCGGTCACGTCCGACGCCTCGTCGCTGCACAGCCAGGTTGCGATCAGCGAGATCCAGCGCGGCGACATGGCCTCCTTCTGCTCGTCGGTCATGGAGTCGAAGCCCACCAGACTCTCGGTCATGCGCGACAGGGCCGCCGGCGCCAGCGCGTTGACGGTCACGTTGTACTTGGCCAGCTCCATGGCGGTGATTATGGTGAACGCCGCGATGCCGGCCTTGGCGGCTCCGTAGTTGGACTGGCCGATGTTGCCATAGATGCCCGAGGGCGAGGTGGTGTTGATGATCCGACCCGAGGTCGGCTCCCCGGCCTTGGCCTGGTCCCGCCAGTAGTTGGCCGCGTGGTGCGTCGGCCCGAAGGTGCCCTTCAGGTGCACGGCCATGATGGCGTCCCAGTCCTCCTCGCTGAGCGAGAACACCATGCGGTCCCGGAGGATGCCGGCGTTGTTGATCACGATGTGCAGGTCACCGAAGGTCTCGATCGCCTGGCCGATCATGTCCTTGGCTGCCTTGAAGTCGGACACGTCGGCGCCGTTCACCACGGCCTCGCCGCCCATGGCCTCGATCTCCTCGACCACCTGCTGCGCGGGCGTGAGATCGGCACCAGCTCCGGTGGCGTCGCCGCCGAGGTCGTTCACGACGACCTTGGCGCCGTGCGAGGCCAGCAGCAGCGCATGCTCGCGCCCGATGCCTCGGCCGGCGCCGGTGACGACCGCGACCTTGCCTTCGACGAGCTTGCTCATGGACTCCTCCGGGGGCTGCGTGCGGTCCGTGACGTTACAGCAGCAGTCCCGCGACTGACGACCCGCTGCCGTCGGGCTGGCTCAGACGGCTTCGATCTCGAGTTCGGCCGCGCCGAAGGCCACGCCGAAGCGCACGCACCAGATGACGACCGTGCCGTGGCGCGACAGGTCCACGTCGGGTGGGATCTCGTAGTTCTGGGGCCCGATGTTGCCCTTCAGGTCGCCGAGGTCCACGAAGTCGTCGTCGAAGTCGCCGGCCGGGGCGTCGGCCGGCGCGGCCGAGAGGTACACGTTCAGGTCGGGACCGTTGTCGGTCTCGAACTCCTCGAACCGCAGGAACCGCTGCTCGGTCCCGTCGTTGAGGACCACCGCGGTTCCCGACGCCGGATGGCTGCGGTCGACGAACCTTCCCGAAGCCAGGGTCACGACCTCGATCTCGGTCCCGGTGTCCACCGGCATCGCGGGTGGCTCCGAGATCGGGTCCTCCATGGGCATGTCGACCTCTGCGGCCCGCTCGTTCATGCCCGCGGCCACCTCCTCGCTGATGGCGTCGCTGGCCAGACCCGAGGCTCCAGCACCGGAGTCGAAGACCGGGGCTGCCTCGTCGACCTCGTCCTCGATGAAGAGGGTGTGGACGCCGAAGTACCCGAAAGCCAGCCAGGCCAACACAGCGATCCCCGCTGCGCCGAGGGGGACCAGCCAGCGCCAGTGGCGCCCGATGCGGTGACGGAGCGACGTGTCGTTCATGCCTTGAGAACTGGTTTCGAGGCCGGATCGATTCCCCCGAACCCTTGCAGAAAACCTCCGGTTGGGGGAAAAGCCGGCGCGCGGGCTCGGGTTCGGGTGGACGGATCGCAAAGGACTTGTAACCCGGCGGTCGTGGAACTGTCAGGGCGGGTCTGCGACGCTCGGCGTCCGTCGGGCAAGGGGTGGAGATGGCCGCGCAGACAGCAGAGGTGGGTTGCCACACCGGAACGATCGAGGAGATCGGGTTCGGGCTGGTCGTGTTCGAGCGCGCCGGCGACCGGGTGGACGTCACCGTGCGGGGCATCACCGCCAACCTCGATCCGGAGCTGCTGGTCTTCGAGACCACCCACGTCGCCAGCATCACGACGGTGGCGTCGCCGGCCCAGGGCCGCACCGGTGAGTACACGCTCCACACCACCGTCGAGGTCGGCCCCTCGACCCGGATCGTTGTCGAGGGCCGGCACTGCGGCGAGGACACCATCGAGAGCATCGCGGTCGCCGACCTTCCCGACGGCATGCCGGTGGTGTGCACCGACGACCCCACGAGCGTCGGCCTGCCCGAACGGTTCCTGCACCGTCGCGGCGACGCCTACGTGTTGATGAGCGTCGACACGGACGGGGCCCGCCCGCCACACCGGGCCACGATGGTGGCCTAGTTCTTTTCCCGGATGGGGCCCCAACCCCATCCTCCTCCGCTTGGGCGGGGCCCCTGCCCC
>JBFINV010000217.1:0-4502 GCA_041611015.1 Acidimicrobiales bacterium
CCCCGGGCGTAGAAGGTGCGGCTCACCTGGGCCCCGCCGAAGGAGCGGTTGTCCAGCAGGCCGCCGTACTCGCGGGCGAAGGGCACCCCCTGGGCCACGCACTGGTCGATGATGTCCACGGACACCTCGGCCAGCCGGTAGACGTTGGCCTCGCGGCTGCGGTAGTCGCCGCCCTTCACCGTGTCGTAGAAGAGGCGGTAGATCGAGTCCCCGTCGTTCTGGTAGTTCTTGGCCGCGTTGATGCCGCCCTGGGCCGCGATGGAGTGCGCCCGCCTGGGGCTGTCGTGATACGTGACGACCTTCACCCGGTAGCCCAGCTCGCCCAGGGTGGCCGCGGCCGAGGCCCCGGCCAGACCGGACCCGACCACGATCACCTCGAAGCGGCGCTTGTTGGCCGGGTTGACCAGCTTCATGTCGAACTTGTGCTTGGTCCACTTCTCGGCGATGGGGCCAGCGGGGACCCGGGACTCGAGCGAGCCGATCATGGAGCGCTCCTCGTCTCAGCCTTCACCTTCGGCCTCCTCGGCGGCGGTGAGGCCGCAGGGGGCCTCGCAGTTGTCCTGGTCGATCAGCCCGGCCTGCACCGCGATCGGGAAGCTCAGGTTGCCCACCAGGATGATCGCGGCGAGCGCGGTCGCCAGGTGCCGGCGGCCGGCGTTGAACCGAGGGTTGTTGATCCCGAGGCTCTGGAAGAGGCTGTAGGTGCCGTGGTAGATGTGCACGGCCAGGGCGATGTTGGCGACGATGTAGATGGCGGCGATCGCCACGTTGCCCATCGACACCACCACGTTGTTGTAGGGGTCGTCCCGCGCCCAGTCGTCCCAGAGCCAACCCCACGTGAAGTCGGCCAGGTGGAAGAACAGGTACAGCAAGATGATGGGCCCCGTGACCCGCATGGTGCGGCTGGCGTAGTTCGCGGCCACGAAGTCCTGGGACGAGCGGTAGGCCTTCTGGCCCTCGGGGTTGTTGCGTGGGTTCGACCGTCGGCTCATGTCGGCCAAGCTGAACGCCGAGTGCACATGGACCACGAAGGCTGCGATCAGCACCAGCCGGATGGCCCACAGCAGCCAGGTGCGCGGGAAGACGTGGACGCCGAGGTCACGCAGGGTCTCGGCGTACTCGTGAATCTCGAGGGGCCCCTCGTAGAGGTGGAGGTTGCCGATCATGTGGGCGATCACGAAGCCCAACAGGACGATCCCGCTGACCGCCATCGCCCATTTCCGGCCCACGGCGGTCTGGTAGATGCTGAGTGGGAACGGCCATTCCCGGGGTCGGTCTCGGATGGGTCGGGGCTGGGGACGAGTCGTCGCCTGCGCCATGTGCTGGATCCTCCAGACCTACGAGCGCTGTGGATGTGACCGTACCGCCGGCCGCGGATTTTCGACCAGCCGGGCTCTTCCACGGGAGCAACGGTGGCTGGTTCGCTACTCTGCAATGCGGTGGGCCCCCTGCCGCCCGGACCGGGCGATCCCGAGCGCTACTTCGACCGTGAGGCATCCGAGATCGAGTACCACGCGCGCGTGCTGCAGATGGCGGCCCGGACCGAGCTGCCCGTGCTCGAGCGGGCCCGGTTCGTGGGCATCTTCACCACGCTGACCGACGAGTTCTTCCGGGTGCGGGTGGCGGGCCTCAAGGAGCAGGAGGCCGCGGGGGTGACCGAGCTCAGCCGGGCCGGTCGCACACCCCGCGAGCAGATCGACCACCTGCGGGGCCGCTTCCGCGAGCTGCTGGCCGAGCAGCGCCGGGTGGTGGACGAGGAGCTGCTGCCCGAGCTGGCCGCCGCGGGGGTCCGCATCGTCGGCTGGACCGACCTCGCCGAGGCCGAGCGCAAGGAGCTCTCGGCCCGGTTCGAGGAGGAGGTGCTGCCGGTGCTCACGCCCCTGGCGGTGGGCCCGGCGCACCCGTTTCCCTTCATCTCCGACCTGTCGCTCAGCCTGGGCGTGGTGCTGCGACGCCCCGGCGACCACGCCGAGTCCTTCGCCCGGGTGAAGGTTCCGGGGCTCCTCGATCGCTTCGTCGCCGTCGAGGCCGACGGCGAGGTCAGGCTGGTGCCCCTCGAGGAGGTGATCGGGGCCCACCTGGACCGGCTGTTCCCCGAGGTCGACGTGGTGTCCTGGCACACCTTCCGGGTCACCCGCAACGCCGACTACGAGGTGGAGGACATCGACGTCGAGGACCTGCTCGACGCGGTGGCGGAGGAGGTCCTGGGGCGGCGCTTCGGCCGGGTGGTGCGCCTCGAGGTGGAGCCCGAGCTGCCCGAGTCGATCCTGACCACCCTCATCGAGGAGATGGACATCGCCCCCGAGGACGTGTACCGGTCGCCGGCGCCGCTGGACCTGGGCGCCATGTGGTCGCTGGCGGACCTGGATCGACCGGACCTGAAGCTGCCCCGCTGGGAGCCGGTCCCGGTCATGGCGTTCGCCGACATGGCCGAGGACCCGAGCTCGATCTTCCGCCTCCTCCGCGAGCAAGACGTGCTCGTGCACCACCCGTACGAGTCGTTCTCCGGGTCGGTGGAGACCCTCATCGAGACTGCGGCCGACGACCCCCGGGTCATCGCCATGAAGCAGACCCTCTACCGCACCAGCGGTGACAGCCGCATCATGCGCGCCATCATCCGGGCCGCGCAGCGGGGCAAGCAGGCGGTGGTGCTGGTGGAGCTGAAGGCCCGCTTCGACGAGGAGGCGAACATCGCCTGGGCCCGCCGCCTGGAGGAGGTGGGAGCCCACGTCGTGTACGGCTTCGTGGAGTTGAAGACCCACACCAAGACCGCCCTGATCGTGCGCCGCGACGAGGACGGCAAGGTCCGCCGGTACGGCCACATCGCCACCGGCAACTACAACGCCAAGACCGCCACCAGCTACGAGGACCTGGGGCTGTTGACGGCCGACGAGGACCTCACCGCGGATCTGGGGGAGCTGTTCAACCAGCTGACCGGCCAGACCGCCCAGGACAACTACCGCAAGCTGATCGTGGCCCCGGTCAGCCTTCGGCGCCGGCTGGTGGAGCTGATCGGTGAGCAGGCCCATCCCGGCGGCCGGATCGTCCTGAAAGCCAACGGCCTGACGCACCTCGAGGTGATCGACGCGCTCTACGACGCTTCCCAGCGAGGGGCCGACATCGACCTCATCGTGCGGAGCATCTGCTGCCTGCGGCCGGGGGTGCCGGGCCTGTCGGAGAACATCCGGGTGCGGTCGGTGGTGGGTCGGTTCCTGGAGCACTCCCGCATCTACCGCTTCGGCCACGACCCGGGCGATGGCACCTACCTGATCGGTTCGGCCGACATGATGGGCCGCAACCTGGACCGGCGGGTCGAGGCCATCACCCCGGTGGAGGACCCCCGGCTGCGAGCTCGGCTGGACGACCTGTTGGACCTCTACCTGCGCGACGACGCGTACGCCTGGAGCCTCGACGGAGAAGGCGGTTGGTGCCGGATCCGGGGCGAAGAGGACGGGGTCAACGTGCAGCGGACCCTGATGGAATGGGCCGAGAGCCGGAGGCGCTGAGCGAGCTGCTCTGGCAGCGCTGGCAGGTCCTGTGCCGGACCCTCGGCGTCGGCGACAGCGGATCGGCTGAGGGCGAGCGCATCCTCACCGCTCACCGAGAGCCCTGGCGCCACTACCACGACCTCCGTCACCTGGTCGAGTGCCTGGGCCTGCTGGACTCGATGGACGACCTCGGCCCCGGGGACCGCCTGGCCGCCGAGCTGGCCCTGTGGTTCCACGACGCGGTGTACGACCCCCGTAGCGACGACAACGAGGCCCGCAGCGCCGAGTGGTCCCGCAGCTGGCTCGCACTCATCGATCCTGCCCTGGCCGAACGGGTGGGGGCGCTGGTGGAGATGACGGCGGGCCACCTCGCCGATCCCGTCGACGCCGCCGCGGTGGCGGTGGCCGACGCCGACCTGTCGATCCTCGGGACCCCGCCGCCGCGCTATGGCGAGTACGCCCGTGCCATCCGGCGCGAGTACGCCCACCTCTCCGACGACGACTTCGCCGCCGGGCGCATCCGCGCCCTCGAAGCGCTGGCGGCTCGCGATCCGCTGTACCTGCGCACCGACACCCGGACCGTGCGAGAGGCCCAGGCTCGCCACAACATCGCCGCGGAGCTGGCCGACCTCCGCCTCAGCCCCTGATCGTGGTGTCGTAGCGGTTCACGGCCTCGGCCGGGCCAACGAGCCGGAGGGTCAGGGTGGCCAGACCATGGGCATCGGGCACCACCCACGAGAGGGTCCCGACCCGGACCACGCTGTCGGCAGCGACGTCGCCACCGAAGCGCCAGCGGTGGCGGCCGCCCGGCCAGGTCAGCTCTGCGTCCACCACTGCGTCCGTGAGGGGCTCGTGGCGATCGCTGACGACGTGCACGTCGAGCGCCACCGGGTCGCCCGGAGCGACCACCGCCGGCATCCGGTCTGCGACCACGATCACCGGCTGACACGCCTGCTGGACGGCGTCGTAGGCCAGCTTGGGGGTCCCGTCACTCGCCACCAGGGAGGCGCTCAC
>JBFINV010000218.1:0-4498 GCA_041611015.1 Acidimicrobiales bacterium
GCCGCCGAGGACGGTGCCGGCGTCGACCCCGACACCCTGGCCGAGCTCGTCGAGTCTGTCCTGGCCGATCGCCGGAGCTGGATTGCCGACGGCGCCAGCGGCTTCGTCCGGGTAGAGCCCGAGGCCGACCCCGACTTCACCATCGTGGTGGCCACCCCTGAAACCGTCGATCAGCTCTGCGCCCCGCTACAGACCCTGAGCCGGTACTCGTGCGGGAACAACGGCTGGATCGCCTTGAACCTCATCCGCTGGGTCACCGCCACCGAGGAGTGGCCCGCGGGCATCGATGTGTACCGCCAGTACCTGATCAACCACGAGGTGGGTCACTACATCCTCGGTCCGGACCACGCCACCTGCCCGGGCCCGGGGGCACCGGCGCCGATCATGCAACAGCAGACCATCGACCTCGCGGGCTGCGAACCCAACCCCTGGCCGTATCCCGACCGCTGAACGGCCGGTGTGGCTCACGAGAGGAGCCAGGCGACCTCGCGCTTGTTGGTGGCATCACCGGCCACGAACTCCGCCCACTTGTCGTCGACGCTGCGGTCGACCTCGCCGTTCCACAGCGCCTCCCAGCGTCCGCCGTCACGGGAGCGGATGTCCTCGGGGGCGCTCTCGGGCGCGATCTCGAAGGACGCGAGCCGCCGGCGGCGCGACCAGAAGTCGGCGTGACGGGGATCGGGGCGTCTGGCCGGGCGCTTCAGCATGGTCCTGACCCATCGTCCGCATCGAGCGGCAACTGAGGCGGCGACCCTGGGCAGATCTTCCCACTCCCCTGCGGGAAATGGCCAGGAAGCCTAGGGTCGGCGGATGGACGAGGCGGTGGCGCGCGCCCTGCGCCTGGACACCACCATCGACCTGACCACGACCGGGAGGCGAACCGGCCGCCCCCGCACCATCGAGATCTGGCTCCTGAAGATCGGGGATCGACTGGTCATCACCGGCACCCCGGGACCGCGAGGCTGGTATGCGAATCTGCTGGCCGATCCGCGGTGCACCATCCACCTGAAGGAACGGGTGCGCGCCGAGCTGGACGCCGTGGCCCGCCCCGTCACCGATCCATCGTTCCGGCGCGCGGTGATGGAGCACCTCGAAGCCCGGTGGTACCGCCGCCAGGGAGAGGACCTCGAGACCCTGGTGGCGGAGGCACCGATGGTGGAGCTCACCATCGAGGGCTGGCCTCCCGGGCCGGACCCCGCCCGACCCTCCTAGGCCTCGGGAATCCGGAGGTTCGGGTCGGCGCCGGTGTCGAGGCCGCTGGGTCCGTCGGCCTGCAGGCGCCACCACGCGACTGCAGCGACCATGGCCGCGTTGTCGGTACACATGGCCCGGCTGGGCAGGAAGGCCCGCAGGTCGCCGTCGACGCATGCGTCGAGCACGGCTTCGCGCAGCCGGGAGTTGGCAGCCACGCCCCCACCGATCACCAGGCCTCGGGCGCCGGTGTCGGCGGCAGCCCGGCGGGCCTTGGTCACCAGGACCTCGACCACCGCCTCCTGGAACGAGGCGGCCACGTCCTCGACGGCGACGTCGGGATGCCTGCGAACGTGGTTGATCACTGCGGTCTTCAACCCGCTGAAGCTGAAGCGGTAGCCGTCGTCGAGGACCGGCCGCGGAAAGTCGATGCTGGGCGCCCCCTTGACCGCCAATTGGTCGATGATCGGGCCGCCGGGGTAGCCGAGGCCGAGATGGCGGGCCACCTTGTCGTAGGCCTCTCCCACGGCGTCGTCGAGGGTCTCACCCAGCAGCTCGTATTGGCCGTGGTCCTTCATGAGCACCAGCATCGTGTGCCCACCGGACACCAACAGCACCACCAGCGGCATCTCCATCTCGGGCTCCTCGAGGAAGCCCGCATAGAGATGGGCTTCGAGGTGGTTCACCCCCACGAAGGGCACGTCCCAGACCAGGGCCAGCGCCTTCGCCGCGCTCACGCCGACCAGGAGCGAGCCCACGAGCCCGGGCCCGCGAGTGGCGGCGACCGCCGCCAGGTCCCGGCCCTCCACGCCCGCCTCGACCAGGGCCTGGGCCACCACCGGGGTCAGCAGCTCGACGTGGGCCCGGCTCGCGATCTCGGGGACCACCCCGCCGTAGCGGGAGTGCAGATCGACCTGGCTGCTCACCACCGACGACAGCACGTCAGCGCCATCGGCCACGACCGCAGCCGCGGTCTCGTCACACGAGGTCTCGATGCCCAGCACCAGGTCCCGGCCAGCGGCGACGCTCACGCCGCCACCCCCACCTGGGAGGCGATGGCGCGGAGCCGCTGCTGGTAGGCGTCCGCCTGGATGTCGTGGGCCCACATGACGATGGCGTCCTCGCCGTCGGGTGCGTAGTAGTCGCGCCGCCATCCAACCGGCGCCAGTCCGAAGCGACGATACAGCGCCTGCGCCGCGCTGTTGCTGGCCCTGACCTCGAGGGTCAGGGCCTCACATCCGGCCTGGACGGCCTGGTCGGCCAGGTCGAGGAGGAGCCGGGTGGCGATGCCCCGGCGCTGGTGGCCCGGGTGGGTCGCCAGGGTCAGCAGGTGAGCGTCCTCGAGCACGAACATGGCCCCCGAGTAGCCCACGACGGTGCCCCCGTCGACGGCGCATCGATAGGCGCGGGCATCGCGCCCGAGCTCGTTGAGCCACAGCCGCCGGGTCCACGGCTGGGGGTGGACGGAGCGGTCGATGGCCATGACTGCCCGCAGGTTTGAGCGGGTCAGGGGGGTCACCGAGACACTCGCGCTGCTGCTCACGGGCGGTCCCAGGAGGTCAGGGTGGGCTCGGTGGCGTCCGGGGTGCGCAGGTAGATGGGGCGCAGCTCCGAAGCCGGGACGAACTCCTCCCGCAGCGCCTTGGGGTGCGCCAGCTGCACCAGCGAGTTCGCCGTCGGGTACGCGAAGCCGGTCTCGGCCGGCTCCACGCCGTCCAGGCCACCGAAGTACTCGGCGTGGCGGAGCGCCCCGTCACCGACCAGGAGGCAGTCCTCGTTGCGCGCCAGCAGCTCACCCGCCAGGTCGTCGGGGTCGGCGAGGACGGGCTCGGTCACCCGCTGCACTCCTCCGGGGACCTGCCGGTAGAACGCGTGGAAGATCTCGCCCCGGCGGGCGTCGATCACCGCCACGATCAGCCTCGGGCTGTGGCGCACGGGGAAGGCCAGCAGGTCGAGGCTCGACACACCGATCATCGGGACTCCGAGCGCGTACGCCGCAGCCATCGCCGCCGAGATCCTGACCCGCAGCCCGGTGAACAGCCCCGGACCCACGTCGACGGCCACCACGCTGATCTCGGCGAGCTCCACCCGGGCCTGGCGGCGCACGAAGTCGATCTGGGGAGCGAGGCTCTCGGCATGGCGCTTGTCCCGCGACGAGTGGGCCGAGGCCAGCACCCCTTCGTGGCCCCCGATGGCGCATCCCACCTGACCGGTTGCGCTCTCGATGCCCAGGATCAGCACGAGCCGTCCAGCCAGGGCTCGATCGCGGCCGCGACCGCTCGGCTGCGGGCCGACCACCGGGGCCCCACGCAACGCAGCTCGACGACGCGGTCGTCGTCGCCCTCGCCGAAGGTGAGCCGGACCTCCAGGAAGTCCTTGGGAAGCACCCAGAGGATGCTGTCTCCCCACTCGATGAGGGTCACCGCCTTGCCGTCGAGCAGCTCGGGGATCGCCAGGTCACGAACCTCTTCCAGCTGTTCGATCCGGTACACGTCGAGATGGTGCATCGGCAGCCGGCCCTTGTACTCGTTGGCCAGGGTGAACGTGGGGCTGGTGATGGGCCCCTCCACCCCGATGGCTCGACCGAAACCCTGGGCGAACGCGGTCTTGCCGGCCCCCAGGTCCCCCACCAGGATCACCAGGTCACCCGGACCGCACAGCGCTGCGAGCGCCGCCGCCAGCTCCTGGGTCTGGCCCGCGTCGGTGGTGCGCGCGGTGATCACCCTTCAAGGCTACTGGCCTCACCGTCGGTGCCAGCGATGCTGCGGATGGCCCGCTCGGTCACCAGGGTGGCGAGCAGCCGCACCAGGTTCACGTCGGCCGACACCGCGCCGGTGGCCGCCACCACCACCCCGTCGCCGTCGCCGACGGTGTGGGCAGGGACCAGGGCCCGGCCGAAGCCGTCGTGGGCGGACTGGGCCACCAGGTGGCACTCGGACTTGGTGAGCGTCGCGTCGGTGGCCACCACGCCGATGGTGGTGCTCTCCACGAAGGGCACCACCTGTGGCATCTCGAAGCGGCCCTGCCAGACCGCCTCCTGGGTGCTGCCGTCATCGATGTCACCGGACGCGTTGACCGCCATGAGCGCAGCCACGGTCACCCCTCCGCTGCGGGCGATGGCGCCGCCGAGACCGCCGGGACGCACCGCATCCGGGCCCCGCCACTTGGACACGGTGGCACCGGTGGCGACGCCCACCCGGCCGAGCGCCACCGGGTCCGAAGACGCCGCAGCCGCCGCAGCCCGGCCCTGGTCGGGCCCGGGTCGCACGTGGGGGTCGCCCTGGCCCAGATCGAACAGCGACATCCC
>JBFINV010000219.1:0-4497 GCA_041611015.1 Acidimicrobiales bacterium
AGATCCCTGTCTGTCGATGAAGCAGCCAAACTCAGGGCGGGTGACGACCACTACCGTGCCTATGTCGGTCCGCCACAGCGCTATGATTTTATGGGACTCTCGCAGATTGGGATCCTGTTTGCGCTCGACTTGAAAGAGACCGATAAAGTTCTCGATTTCGGATGCGGATCTCTCCGGGCCGGGCGTATGTTGATTCCGTTCCTTCGCGAGGAGTGCTATTTCGGTATCGATTCAAATCGATGGTTAATAGATGATGGAATCGATCGCGAGCTGGGGCGCGACGCAATAGACCTGAAAAGGCCTAGATTCTCGTATAATGACGACTTCAACTGCGCCGTCTTCAATCAGCAGTTCGATTTCATCATGGCGCAATCCATCGTCACGCATGCAGGCCCATCAATGGCTCGAGCTCTTTTCAGAACCGCCTTCGACTCTCTCAAACAGGATGGCCTGCTGTTATTGTCTTATGTGCGTGGCACTGCAGATACCAGCATGCCGCCGGATGGATGGAGCTATCCGGATAATATTGTCTATTCACCAGATACAATCATGAGCATGTTGGGAGACGTCGGGTTCGCTGCAGTTGAAATTCCATGGTTTCATCCCGGCGCCCAGTGGGTAGCCGCATCGCCAAATGCGGAACGTTTGCCGACGAGAGAAGCGTTGACAGCGTTTGCTGGTCAACCAATTCCGCGGAGACGCCCGGACCCGAAGTAGAGGCTTGTTGGCTGCGCGGATTTCCTTAGGTCAATCAATGCCTGAGTCGCGTCCTGACCACGTGAATTTTTCGAGAGTTGCCGAACTTCCACCTCAAGTGCGCAACGGACGACACCTGGGACGAGATCGGTCCACTTCAATACAGCTTGCTGGTCGAACCGGTCTGATACCAGCAGTTCGATTTCGTCTTTGGATGCTTCCGGGCCCCGCCCGGGCTGGTCGGTGATCGCCGCCGGGCTGGTGGTGCTGGCCGAGGACGTGACCTGGGCTGACCGGGCCCTGCGGATCGTCCGTCGCCGCATGCCGGGGGGTGCCCGAGGACGGCAAGACCCCTGCTCCACCCTGCTGGTCGGGGGGCTGCTGATGGCCGCCGGCGTCGCGGTCAGCCTCTGGTCCGCTTTCCGGTAGCGGGACACCGCGAGAGCGCAGAACATGGATCTGTGAGAACAAATCCTCGACGAATTTGTTCTCACAGATCCTCCGCGACACGACAGGTGTGCATTCTCGGGGTCAGACCCCTCGATCTCTGGTCGAGGGTCTCGGAAGGCGCTGCGCGTGCGTGGTATCGGCAGACGCCGTCTCTTGTCGGGGCCGGGAGTCGAACGTCGCCATCTCGAGCCCTGGTGCCGCGCGTGTCGGCGAATCAGGGCCCAGCGCGCGGGCGCCGATCGCTCACCCCGCCATCTCTGGCGGGGGCCAGGTGGGGTCGAGCTGGCGGAGGAACTGGGCGCAGCGGACCTCCTCGTCCTGCTCCCCGATGGTGGCGGCGGCCCGCTCGAGCCCGGCCAGCGCCCGCAAAAACCCCCGGTTGGTCTCGTGGGCCCAGCGCACGAACCCCGAGCCCCGCCAGCCGCTCTGGCGCAGGCGGTCGAGGCCCCGGTGGTAGCCGACGCGATAGGCGGCGTAGGCCTCGATCGGATCCCGAGCCAGGTCCCCGAGGCGGGCCCAGCCGTCGAGGAAGCGGGGGTGGTCCGCCAGCACGGCGGCCACTGCGGCCCGGGCCTGGTCCGGATCGTCGAGCGCCAGCGCTTCGGCCAGCCGCTGGACCGCGTCGGGCGGCTCGGGATCCAGGACGGTCTCGGGCGGGCCCGCAGGGGTGAACGAGATCGGCGCGTCGGACATGAGCCGCAGGCTATTCAACCGCTGTCAGCCCGACCACTGTGCGGACCCAGGCCGTGAACTCGTCGGGGTGCGACATGTGACCGCCGTGGCCTGCGCCCTCGATCACCGTGAGCTCGTCGCCGCCGACGGCAGCGCACAGCTCTCGGGCTGCTCGCCGGAAGCGCTCCGCGCTGGCGCTGCCGTGAGCTGCGGCCACCGGCGACAGCACGTCCGCCAGGTCGAACGGTGGTTGCTCCGCCACCGAGGCCAGGTCGCTCAGCAAGGCCACCCCCTCGGCGCGCCGGGCCTGTCGGAACCCCTGGGAGAGGCCGGCCCAGACCTCGTCGCCGACCAGGCTGCGGAAGAAGGTCTCCGCGGCATCACCTGGATCAGGAGGGAGCTGGGGCGTGGGCCAACCGTCGAGCCACGGCATCGGCGGCTCGTAGACGCCGACCGCGCCGACCAGCTCGGGGGTCTCGATGGCCGCGCCCAGGGCGACCAGACCTCCGAAGCTGTGGCCGATGAGCACGCTCGGGCGTCGGGCCAGCACCTCGACGAGATCGCCGACGTGGCGGGCCAGATCCGTGGGGGCGAGGAGGCGCGGCGAGGACCCGTAGCCGCGGCGGTCGTAGGTGACCACGTCCTGGTCGGTCAGGCGCCCGGCGACCGGCTCGAAGCTGTCGGCGCGGTCCATCGCTCCGTGGACGAACACCACCTGGGCGCCACCGCCTCGCTGTCCTTCCCTGCGGCGGACGGCCAGCGTGCTCAAGGCACGCGCAGCACCCGGAGCACGTCGGTGGCCCGAGCGTCACCGGTGATGCCCGCCAGCACCCCGATCAGGTCGCCCGTACGCACCAACCCTGCCTCCTTGGCGTGGCGCACGGCCTTGTCCACTCGGAACTCGTAGGACCACTCGGGCTCGATCAGCAGCGGCGTGACCCCCCAGCTGAGCGTGAGCTGCTGGGCCGTGCGGGGATCGGCGGTCATGCCCAGGATCGGGGTGTTGGGGCGGAACCGGGCCATCGACCGCACGGTGAAGCCCGAGCCCGATATGCACAGCAGGGCCGAGAGGTGCAGCTCGTTGGCCGTCCGCCAGGTGGCCATGGTCATGGCGTCGGTGATCATCTGGGCCGGGTCGTCGCTGCCGGTGATGCGCAGCGCGGCCACCCGTTCGGCCCACCCCTCGTAGTCGAAGGCCTCGTCGGCCCGGTGGGCGATGCGGGCCATGGTGGCCACCGCCTCGACCGGGTGGAGCCCGACGGCGGTCTCGGCCGAGAGCATGACCGCGGAGGTGCCGTCGAAGACCGCGTTGGCCACGTCGGACGCCTCGGCCCGAGTGGGTGTCGGCGCCTTCACCATCGAGTCGAGCATCTGGGTGGCGGTGATCACCGGCAGACCTCCGGCGATGCATTCGGCGATGATCTGCTTCTGCAGGTGCGGCAGCTCGGCGATGTCGCACTCGGTTCCCAAGTCCCCGCGGGCGACCATGATTGCGGCCGAGGCCTCGATGATGCCCTCCAGGTTCTCGATGGCCGCCCGAGTCTCGATCTTGGCCACCACCAGCGGCCCCCGGGGATGGGGCTCGGTTCCGACCCGGCGCACGTCGTGGGCCGAGCGCACGTAGGAGATGGCCACCATGTCGACGCCGGCCTCGACGAAGGCGTCGAGCTTGTGTAGGTCATCCGGGGTCGGGGTGGGCAGGCTGAGCCGGTCCGACGGGATGCGGAGGCCGGGCCGACCCTTCAACACCCCGCCGGTGGTCACCAGCGCGGTGGCCCCGTCGCCCGAGATCTTCTCGATCTCGATCTGGACCTGGCCGTCGCCGAAGGGCAGCTGGTCGTTGGGCCGGATGTCGTGGAGGAGGTTGTCGTACTCGATCTCGATGACCTCGG
Source organism: Acidimicrobiales bacterium (assembly GCA_041611015.1). GTDB lineage: Bacteria > Actinomycetota > Acidimicrobiia > Acidimicrobiales > UBA8592 > JBFINV01. Next base: position 3,711 of record JBFINV010000219.1, read on the forward strand.
CGGTCGAGCCGTCGGATCCCGGCACCAGCCGGACCTGGCTACCCGTGATCAGCTCGGCTCCGTCCTCGGGGAAGCTCGCCGCCCGGATCTTCGGCCCGGGCAGGTCGACCAGCAGCCCCACCCGCCGGCCGGACTCGGCCACCACCGAACGAACCCGGTGGTAGCGCGCCAAGCAGTCGTCCAGTGGGTCGTGCGCCAGCCCGATGCGGGCCACGTCCATGCCTGCGTCGACCAGCTTGCGCAGGGTGTCCTCGGACTCCGAGGCCGGGCCGATGGTGGCGATGATCTTGGTCCGTCGCTGCATCGAACCCAACAGTACCGGCCCGGCTGCGGTGGATCGGGATGGCCCCGGCCCGACGGCGATCACCCGCCGGAGTCCGTCACGTAGCCGACAACACCGGCGAGCGGGCCCGTCGAGGTCACCTCGAAGAAGGCGAGGTGGACCCGGTCGGCGTCGTCGATCTCCATGCTGACGAGCTGGCCGAGCGGGCGGCCGCCGGCCTCCAGGATCCGCACGTCCGTCCAGGTGCCGTCGGCCGTCCTGGTGGCGAGCCAGAGGCCGCTCACGTCGGAGAAGGCAACCCGCGGGGACCCGTCGGCCGCGAGCCCGATGCTGGTGATGCGGCGCGCGCCCTCGAAGCCGGTCTCCACCGACGCGAGCGTCGCGACCGTCTCGATCACCCAGGATCCGCTGGCGTTGCCGGCGTAGCGGACCTCGCCGGTGTCCGCGTTCCAGTAGGAGATGTGCGCCGCGCCGTCGGGGTCGTAGACGAGCGAGGAGAACCGG
>JBFINV010000220.1:0-4496 GCA_041611015.1 Acidimicrobiales bacterium
CCGATCACGAAGGCCACGGCCACGGCGGCCAGGGCCCACGAGAGGGTGCGCAGGCGCGGCGAGTCGTCGCGCAGCGCAGTGCGGACCGCCCACGCGGCGAGCCCGCTGAAGAGCACGAGGTTGATCACGATGACCACGAAGATCGTCTCGGCCACGACCGCCCTTTCCTCATGCGCCACATCGCCCGATCGACCATTCTCCCACCGCCAGAGAGGATGTCGCTAGGCGGAACGCCTCAGTCCCGGGGCGGGATGGGGTGCACCACGCTCACCGAGTGGGTGGTGCAGGACGCCCGGCGGTGCTCGGCCAGCTCCTGGTACTCGGGCGAGTTCCACCAGCCCATGAGCTGCTCCTCGCTGTCCCACTGGATGATGACCGTGCGGCCAGCGGGCCGGTCTCCCTCCAGCTCGATCACGTCGTCGTCGTAGGTGACGAAGCGGCCACCGTGAGCCTTCAGGATCGGGAAGAAGCCCTTCTCGTAGACCCGGTACCGCTCGGGGTCATTGACCGTGAGGTGGGCGATGAAGTGGATGGGCTGGCTCATGCCAGCCAACGCTAGTTGGGACCGCCTACTCCCGAAATCTGTGCCGGATCGGGCAGTTTTCTGGGCTTCTGGGCACAAATTTGGGGTAGGGGGGCGGGGGGGCGACCGTCAGGCGGCCGCAGGGGGGTCGCAGTCCAGGGCGTCGTTCTGGTGCATGGCGCAGATCTGCACCACCCGCTGGCCGGTGTCGATCCCGCCGCCGTCGCAGCACTCGCCCTCGATCGTGGCATTGACGAAGCGCAGGGTGAGCGACCGGTTGGCCTGGTTGCCGCCGGTGTTGAAGTCGAGGAGCTGGACGCTGATGTAGCCCACGATCTCGAAGGTGGCGTTGGAGCCGTTGCCCGACGCAGACTCGAACAGCGGGATCCCGAACTTCATCTCGCTGTCCTGCAGCCACTGGAGCTCGCTCGCCAGGCTGGGGCTGAAGGCGCCGGTGTCGCCCGCGTAGGTCCCGGATCCGAGCAGCCCGGGGAAGCCGTTCAGCGTCCAGTTCTGGATGTCGGCGTTGGAGTTCTCGCCCCCGTCGAGGTCGATGGTGGCCCAGTTGCCGGGCACCGGGTCGCCGCCGTTGCAGGCGTTGGGGTTGGTGTCCTTGCTGTAGACGATCTGGACCGGGTCCGATTCGGGCAGCCCCGATGTCCGCCAGGCCACGAACTCGGGCAGGGTCTCGAGGTACTCCCAGCACAACCCGAACGGTCGCAGCCCTCCGACCCGCAGGGGGATGCCGTAGCGGGCTGCGGTGGTGGCCTCCACCAGGGTCGAGTCGATGCCCAGGAGCGGCGCGAATGCGTAGCTCACCGTCGTCTCGGCGCTGACCACGACGTAGCCCTCGGTGTCGCCGGCGAGGGCGCCGGGCGACGCGGTGCAGGAGGTCATCATGGCGTTGCTGTGGTTGCTGGTCACGTAGCCGTCGGCAAGTGGCCCGCAACCGGCCCCGAGCACGGCGTACTCCTGGGCTGCGGCGAGGGCGGCCGAGTCGGTGGAGTTGATGAGCTGGCGGCGGTTCTGCCAGGCGTTGCCGAGGTCGATGGAGAGCGCGGTGAAACCGAAGATCGCGATCAGCGACACCGACACCATCAGCGCTACCGCGCCCCGGTCCCGGCGCCTCACTCGCATCGGAACTGCCCCCGGCCCACCAGCGTCCTGGTCTCGGTGCCCCACACCGGGATCTCGATGGTCGTCGGTACGGTCACCTCGACGATCACGGTCTCGCCGATGCGCCCCTCACACGGTCGGTTGACGTTGGGGGTGACGGTCACGGTGGGGGTGCCCGACATCGGGATGCCGTCGAGGGAGCTGGCCACCCTGGCGTCGATGTCCGAGAGTGTGGTCGAGGGGAGGGCCCCGATGCGGGCGCCCTCGCGGGCCGAGGCGTGGAGCGCCTGCTGGCGGTTGTAGAGCATGCTGAACTGCACCACGCCGAACACCAGCATCATCAACAGCGGCAGGACGAGGGCGAACTCGACCACCGCCGCGCCGCGCTCGTTGTCACACCGACTCGGTTGTGCCTGCCTTGCCATCTGGGACCCCATCCGCACCTCGGTTCACGGTGCAATCGGCGCGTTGTCGGCCAGGGTTGACGATTGCTCGGGCGCGACGAGGCGAACGACCCAGCTCGGCGCCGTTGAATGGGCCAGACGGCCCGGCGGCGCCGGGTCGGCCGATCCGGGTCAGTTGGTGGCAGTCCGGACCACCCTGGCGATCTGTCGCTCGACGAAGGCCTCGTCGATCGGCGCGTGGCTCATGAGCTTGCGGAAGAAGAACCCGGCCGCGAACAGCTCGGCCAGCTCGCCCGGGTCAGCATCGCGGCTGATCTCACCGCGGGCCGCGGCTCGCCGGAACACCGAGGCGACCAGCCGTCGGCTGCGATCCGAGAGGCTGCGCTGGGCCACCACCAGTGCCGGATCGTGTGCCGCGGCGCCGATGAGCGAGGGCAGGGCCTGGCCCCACGCGGCGCTGGCGAGCCCGGTGGCCAGCTCCTCGCCCAGCACCCGCAGCTCGGCGGTGAGCGAGCCCAGATCCGGGATCTCACCGAAGGCGCAGAGACGCTCGAAGCCCGCGACGAACAGGTCCGCGCGGTCGGGCCAGTTGCGGTAGATGGTGGACCGGGCCACCCCCGAGCGCTCGGCGATGGCCTCGATGGTCACCCGCTCGAAGCCCTGCTCGACCAGCAGCTCGGCGGTGGCCCCGATCACCAGACCGCGGGTCCGGGCGATGCGGGGATCGACGTCGGTGGCGGGGGCGGACTTCATGTCAGCCGGCGATCGCCGAGTCCTCCATCGGGGCCGGTTCGGTGCCCTTGCGGGGGTACTGGCTGAAGACGACGGCGGCGCTCACGAGGCCGATCACGGCCGCGACGCCGAAGCCCAGCGTCATACCGTCGATGAAGGCCTGGCGAGCCGGCTCGACCAGCTCGACCGCGCCGGTCTCGGCCGCGACCCGGAACGCGCCGCCGATGCTGTCCTCGGCGACCTGGGCCAGCTCCGGCGGCAAGGCGTCGGTGGAGTCCCGCACGCTGGAGCGATAGCCGCTGGCCAGCAGGGTCCCGAGCACGGCGATGCCCAGGGCACCGCCGACCTCGCGGGTGGTGTCGTTGACCGCCGATCCCACGCCGGCCTTGCTCGGCGGGAGCGAGGACACGATGGCCTCCGAGCCGGCGGGCATGAGCGTGGCCATGCCTGCGGCGAGCAGCACCATCGACACCACGATGACCAGGTAGCTGGTGTCGAGCCCGACCGTGGTGAGGATCGCGAAGCCCAGGCTCTGGACCAGCAGCCCGGCCACGATGGCGCCCCGCTTGCCCAACCACTCGGCCAGGGACGGGCTGCGGGGTGCGACCACGATCATCGTCCCCGCGAAGGGCAGCATCCGGACGCCCGCACCGAGCGGCGAGTGACCCAGAGCGAACTGGAAGTACTGGGTCATGATGAAGAAGTAGCCGAACATCACCAGGAACGACACGGTGATGGTGAACGAGCCCAGCCCGAAGGGGCGATGGCGGAACAGCCGGGGGTCGAGCATCGGATGCTCGGTGCCGAGCTCCCAGCGGATCCAGCCGGCCAGCAGGATGGCCGCAGCCACGAACCAGCCGATGGTGGTGCCCTCGCTCCAGCCGATCTCGCCTCCCTCGATGATGGCGTAGACCAGGGCCCCGAGCCCGGCGATCGAGAGCACCGAGCCGACGGGGTCGAGGGGCTGGCCGCGCGGATCGCGCGAGGTGGGGACGATGGCCATGATCAGCGCCGCGGCCAGGACCGCGATGGGCACGTTGATGAAGAAGACCGACCCCCACCAGAACGCCTCGAGCAGGGCGCCGCCGCCGATGATGCCGATTGCGCCCCCGGCTCCGGCGAAGCCGGCCCAGACCGCGATGGCCTTGGCCCGCTCGGCCACCGGGAACACCGACACCAGGATCGAGAGGGTGGCGGGCATGACCAGCGCCGCACCCACGCCCATCGAGGCCCGGGCCACGATGAGCATGGTGGGGTCGGGGGAGTACGCCGACCACACTGCTCCGCCGGCGAAGATCGCCAGACCGGTGAGCAGCGCCCCCTTGCGCCCGTAGCGGTCGCCCAGGGCTCCGGCGGGCAGCAACAGCCCGGCGAACACCAGGGCGTAGGCATCGACGATCCAGAGCAGCTCGGTGTTGGTGGGGTCGAGCTCCTCGACGATCGACGGGATGGCGATGTTGAGCGAGCTCACGCCGGCCACCACGAGGATCAGGCAGCTGCACATGATGGCCAGGATCTGCCACTTCCGGGGATGGCCGGTCTCGGCAGGGAACGAGACCTGGGGGGCGAACATGGGCGGCACAATAAGACAGTGTGTTGCACAGCGCAACAGAATGTTGCACATGTCACCGGGATAGGGTCGAGGCCCGTGATCGACGCGGTCCTCTTCGACGGCGCCGGGGTCCTCACCGACGCGTTCTCGGCAGAGCTGGTGGCTGGCG
>JBFINV010000221.1:0-4458 GCA_041611015.1 Acidimicrobiales bacterium
CCGGGGCCAGCTCCTCGATGTCGTCCCCGGCCGCAGCGCTGCCGGGCCCACCGCCTGGCTCGCTGAACGGCCCGCTGAGTGGCGCGACGCCATCGGGTTCGGGGTGCTGGATCTGTCGGGACCGTATCGGGCCACATTCGACACGATCCTGCCTCACGCCCACCAGGTGGCCGATCCGTTCCACCTGGTGAGGTTGGCGAACTCCCGGGTCGATGAGGTTCGACGCCGCGTCCAGAACGAGACCCTGGGTCACCGGGGCCACAAACACGATCCGCTGTATCGGGCCCGGCGGCTGTTGACCAAGGCCGATGAACGCCTCGACAACAAGGGCCGATCGAAGCTGTTGGGGCTACTCGCCGCCGGCGACCCCCGAGGCGAGCTCCGCATGGCCTGGCATTCCAAAGAGGTCGTCCGCTCGATCTATGACATTGCAGACCACGCTCTCGCGGTCGAGTTCGTGGACCGGCTCGCCGTCGATCTCCAAGACGAGTCCTGCCCGCCCGAGGTGAACCAACTCGGCCGCACCAACAAGCGCTGGCAGGTTCAGATCACGAACTGACACCGCAGCGGACTGTCGAACGGGCCCACCGAAGCCATCAACAACCTCATCAAGCGCATCAAGCGGATCGGCTTCGGGTTCCGCCGATTCCGCAACTACCGGATCCGGGCACTCCTTCGTGTTCCGCCAGTGCGAGGCGTGCGGCGCGAAGAACCTGATCAAGGACTCGTGGTTTGTCTGCGCCGAGTGCGACGCGCCGCTCCCGCGTGACTGGAACTTCTCTTGAACCAGACCCGACGCGACCACGCTGACCCCGCACCCCCTGGTCGGCGGCGCTGCCCATCAGGCCACCAGGGACTCGGCCAGCGCGCGCCGTCCGCGCGATCCCGGGCGCTCGCACGGTGCCGATCCCGAGCGGCCGACGCGGGGCCCGATCGGGCGCACCTGTGTCCGCCGCCCGCACCTCGGGGATCGTGGCGCGAATCAGGCGACGGGCTCGAAGACGACGTTGTGACCTCGTGCGCGGGGACGGAGTCCACCGATTTCAGTGACGCGCCTCAGGAGTTCCGCGGCGGCTTCGGGATCGGTGCCGGTGGCTTCGGTCTGGACGTAGATGCCACCGAAGCTGAGGTTCGCACGGGCCGAGACCTCTCCGATACCGAGACCGTCAATGTCACCCCTGACCGAGACAGCGACATCCAATCCGTCTGCATCCTGGTTGTGGACGACTACTTCGGCCTCGTCGTATCGGTGGTGCTCGAAGAAGTACAGACTCGCTTCGATCGGTACGCCGAAGCGGCCCACACTGAAACGCGCGCCGCGCATCGAGCGCCAACTCGATGCACCCACCGGGACCCACTCGACGACAAGGTTCGGCGACACCGACCCGTAGTCACGAACCACCTCGCAGAAGTCGATAGAGAACGCCCACGTCAGGGTCAGGGGATACCCCCTGGCCGGATTCTCGAAGAGCAAGCCACTCCACGAACCACCTGCCGGCGTCAGTTCCTCGACCCGCAAGTCACTCACGGGCACCATCTTGGCGCGGCATCCCAAGACGCTGCCGGATCGGCGACGCGAGAACACGGCCATCCGAGGCCCGATTCGAGTGGCCGCAAGCCCATGCCTCACGGGGTGATCCCGAGCGCGGCGGTGGTGCCGGAGTGGTGCGGTCCCAGGTGACCCGCTACGTGAGCTCTCAACTGCCGCTTGGGTTCCCTGTGGTCATGTGTTCGATGGCTGCAGAGATCTCATCGACGGGCGGATCGTGGGTTGCGGACTGGCATCGGAGGCGGTAAGATCGAACACATGTTCGACAGTGGGATGGTCGACATGACCGAGACGGTGCGTCAGCTGGCGGCGGTCGATGTGGCCGCTGCGCCGGTTGGGGTGGTGGAGGAGCGGCTGTCGGCGCTGGCTCGGGTGCGGGCTTGGCTCGACGGGGTGGAGGCCCGGCTGGTTCATCGGGCCGATGAGCTCGCAGCAGCGGGTTCGGGTGCTGGTGCTACCGGGTCGTTGGCGGTGGCTGGGGGTTGCAGCTCGGCTCGGGCCCGCCAGGTGGCGGCCCGGGCCGCGACGGTCGATGCTGCCCCCGAGCTGGGTGAGGGGCTGTCGGCGGGGGTGGTGTCGGCCGAACACGTCGACGCCGTGGGCCGGGCCGCGAAACGGCTGCCCGAACAGCGGCGGGGCGCGCTGTTCGAGCGGGCCGCCGAGCTGGCCGACGCCGCGGCCACCATGGCGCCCGATGCGTTCGCCAAACACGTGAACCGGCTCGCCGCCCGGCTGCAGGTCGACGAGGGTCAGGGTCGCCTGGCCGAACAACAGAAGGCCACCGAGCTGCGATCGTGGTCTGACCGGGCCTCGGGGATGTTGAAGGTGGCCGGGCAGCTGGATCCGGTGCTGGGGGCCCGCTGGCTGGCCGGCATCGCAGAGGAGACCGACCGCCTGGCCGCCGACGGCTGGGCCCGCAACCACCACACCGCGGCCCACGCCGCCGTCAACCTCATCACCCGGGGCCGAGACCGCGGCCCCGCGCAGGTGGTGAACGAGCTGGTGCTGGTCATCGACGCCGACACGTTGACCTCCGGGCTCCACGATCACAGCATCTGTGAGACCGAACACGGCACCACGCTGCCCCCCGAGACCCTGCGCCAGCTCACCTGCAGCGCCGCCATCTGCGCCGTCGTCCAGGACTCCCGGGGGGTCCCGATCTGGGCCGGGGTCAACGCCCGGGTGGCCAACCGGGCCCAACGCCGAGCGTTGCGGTCCATGTACCGGACCTGTGCCTGGGCCGGTTGTGACCGGCCCTTCGACTGGTGCCAGATCCACCACATCCAGCCCTGGGAACACGGCGGGCTCACCGAGCTGGCCAACCTGTTGCCCCTGTGTTGGGAACACCACCACGCCGTCCACCAAGGACGGTGGACCATCGACCTCGCCCCGGACCGGACGTTGACCATCCGCCGGCCCGACGGCCACCACCACGCCACCGTGACCCTGCCCACCCTGCCCGCAGCGCGCGACAAACACCACCACGCCCGCCGAGAACGACAACTCGCCCGAGACCGCCTCACCCGACACCTCGCCAGACACAGACCCCGAGTCCCCACCTGATCCCGTGACCGACGATGGCCCGAGCGCGGGCATCCCGCGCGCGGGCCTCAGTCCGGTCCGAGCAGCCGGGGGTCGGCGCGCAGGCCGGTGAGCAGGTCCCGCCGGGTGACGGGGCCGCGCGACCGGTACGGGGATGCGACCGCGCCCTCGGCGACCAGGGCCCGGTACTCCGGCGCCGCTGCGGTGAGCGCATCGCCGTCGACCGCGCAGCGGGTGGCCACGGGGTCCACCCCGAACAGGGCAGCGGCGTTCAGCCCCAGCACCTTCTCCTTGATGGCCCGCGTCAGCTGTGGGTAGCCGTGCACGTCCTGGAACTCCGGGGTGATGTCGAAGGCCCGGAATGCCATTATCTGGGCCTGGGGCGAGCCGAGCCAGATGGCGTCGGTGCCCCACATGACCCGGTCCTCGCCGACCCGGCTCAACAGCTTGCCCAGCATGTGGGCGGCCTGGGTGGGGTCGCGCATGAGCTCGCGCCAGGTGGTGCCCAGCTCGCACCACACGTTGGCGTTCGGGGGCACGCCGTGGTCGTCGAGCGCCCTCAGCAGCGAGTTGGTGCCCGTAACCGCGGCGGCCGGGTCGTACGGACCCTCGTAGGTCGCCCGCTCGAAGGCGCTGTGGTACACGACCACCTGGAGCTGCGGGAACTGGGCGGCGAGGGCGACGAGATCGCGTGGGCCGTTGAACGCGGGGTCGAAGCCGAGGATTGGCAGCCCCTTGTGCGCGCAGAGGACGTTCACGCCCGAGTCGAGCACCCGCTCGACCACCGGTAGCCCGATGGCGGGGTCGTCGAGGGCGTACCCCCGCCCGTCCGGTCCCCACGCGGTGTACGCCTTGTAGGCGGCGAGCCTGCCGTTCTGGGCACGAGCAGTCATGAGGTCCAGGCGGTCCTGGAGCACGCCGAAGTTGGGTGCGATGACGTCGTGCACGAGCACGCGGGATGCGCCCCCTGTGGTGAGGGTGTCGACCAGGTCGGCGGTGACCAGCTTGTCGTCGAAGGGCAGCGGGGCATCGGCGTCGCCCCCGTTGGGCACGTCCGACACCAGCGCCACGGTCGTGTCGGAGGCCAGGAACATGTCGCTCACGTAGGCCACCCGGTCGAGGCACGTGAACGGGTCGGCCTCGATGCACCCAGGGGGCACCAGCCTGGCGACCATGGCGGCGATGGCAGGAGCGGCCTGGCGCCAGGGCCCGTCGGGCACGACGTGGTGGGTGTGCACGTCGAAGATGAACTCGTCTCCGCCGAGCACCGCCTCGCACGCCTCCTCATCGGCCGGATCGACCTCGTCGTACTGGCCGCCTGGTCCCTCGGTCGGCGTGGGTTCTGGGACGGGCGTGCTGGTCGGCGC
>JBFINV010000222.1:0-4394 GCA_041611015.1 Acidimicrobiales bacterium
AGCACGAGCCGCAGGGTGGGCGAGGCGGCCGCGCTGGCGCAGGCGGTGTGCGGGGTGCCGTCGACCGCGGTGGCGGGCCGCCAGCGGGCGTCCCCCGGCCCGCCACCTACGACCCCATGCGCGAGGACCCGGACCTCCGGTTGGTGGCGAGCTTCGGCGAGCCGGACGGCCGACCGCGTGCGTTCGACGTGGCAGGAGTCGTCGAGGCCGAGCTGGCGCCGGTCGAGGTGTACGAGCTGGTCGACCCCCGCCCGCCGGGCGCCCTGGTCACGAGCGCCCCCATCGTGGTGGCCGGAGGGGGCGAGGCCTGGCCGGCCCTGGCCCGGGCCGGCTGGCTCGAGCACCCCGTCCTGCTCGCCGCCGAGCTCGACGACGACTTCGCCGAGGTCGCACCCACGGCCGAGGCCGTCGTGTTCACCGACGGCGCCCAGCGGCGGGCCGCCCGGGTGGCCTCCGGGCAGAGCACCCGGTCACCCATCCTGGCCCTGGGGGAGGATGCGGGCCGTCCGGTGCAGGCGGTCGCGGGCGACCCAGAGGACCAGAGCCTGGTCGTCTATCCGGACCTGGACCTGGTCGGCGCGTCGAGCTACGGCCGCCGTCTGATCCCGTGGGACGCCCGCTGGCGGCCCGCCAACGCGGTCGACGGCAACCCGCACACCGCCTGGGCCAGCGAGGCCGCCTCGCCCACCCTGCGGCTCGTGCTGGCCGAGCCCACCCCGCTGGAGTCGATCGCCCTTGAGCCCTTCGGCGACCGGACCTCCGAACCGCTGTCGTCGGCGACCGTCGAGCTGTTCGGGGCCGACGGCGCGGTCGTGCACGCTGCCAGCCTCGACGACCTCGACCGCGAGCTGGAGCTCCCCGACAGCGACCCGGTCCGAGAGCTGGTCATCACCGTCGAGCGGGGGGACGGGGTGCGGGGGCTGGTCGGGTTGGCGGAGGTGTCCGTCGGCGGCGTCGACGGCCCGGTGGACGGGCGCGAGCTGGTCCGGGTCCCGGGTCCGGCCGACGAGGCGGCGGGGAGGGCCCTGGATGGCGCGCTCGGCGGCGTCGAGGTGCACCACCTGTTCGCCCGGGAGCCAGAGCAGGCGCTGGTGAATCGTGCGTTCTGGAGCCCGGGCGGCGAGACCCGGGTCCGCGCCTTCGTGACGATCGACGAGGACACCCCCGACGCCGTGATCGATGCCCTGATCGGATCCGAGGTGTCCGCGGTCGCCGAGCGCCGGTTCCTGGGCGAGCCCGAGGCCAGCGGCCGCAACGTCCTGGACGGCGACATCTCCACGGCCTGGCAGCTCCACCCCACCCGTTCGGGCAGCCTGACCCTCCACGTCCCCGGCTACGTGCTCGACGAGATCCAGCTGTGGCTGGTCGTGGAGGGAGACCCGCCCGTTCCCCTCAGCCGGGTCCGCCAGCTCGAGGTGGAGGTGGCCGGCGCCGACGGAAAGACCGTCGTCGGGCAGGTCTCCCTCGATGCCGAGCCCGAGTGCGACCCCGCCTTCAGCGAACTCGGTGAGGGAATCTGCGTGGAGCGGGTGATCCTCGAGCTCGACCCGCAGGCCGTGGACTCGATCCGCATCGAGCCCGTGAACGTCGAAGCGGCGGCCACCGGGCTCGGGGTGAGCCCCGCACAGCTCGCCGACGTGCGCCTGTTGCGCGACGGCACCGAGCTGATCGACGCCGACGCCAGGCGGGGCGACGACACCTGCCGGCCCTGGTTCCTCCTCGACGGGGAGCCGGTGGCCCTGCAGCCAGACCGGCCCGTGACCCTCGCCACCTTGGCGGCGGGCCTGGAGCTGGCGGGTTGCGACGACCTGGCGCTGGCGCCGGGCTGGCATCGTCTCGATGGCGTGATCGAGGCCTCGTTCGCCGTCGACACCGTCGAGCTGTCGCCGATCGACACCGACGTCGACGCCGGGACCGAGACCGCGGTGCGGTACGAGCAGCGCACCAGCACCCGACGCCGGCTGGCTCCCGCAGCGGTCCGGGCTGGCGACATCGTCGTCTCCGACGTCCCCGCTCACGACGGGTGGCGAGTCTCGGCCACCGGGGTCGCCGGCCGTCGGGTGGTGGCCGACGGCTTCGTCGCCTGGCAGGCCACCACCGATGGGACGGTCCGGCTCGATCTCCGCTTCGGACCCCAACGGTGGTACCGGCTGGCATGGCTGGTCTCGGCCGTCACCGTGGCCGTCAGCCTCTGGTTGCTCCTGCCCGGCCGCCGGGAGAACCGGTGATCGCCCGGGTCGGGCAGATCGCGCTGGGTGCGCTCGCCGGCTGGCTCGTCGCCGGCTGGGTGGGTCTGCCGGTCGGGGGCGCCGCGGCTGCGGCCCTGGTGTTCGCGCCGCGGACGCTGCCCGCTGCTGCGGCCTACGCGCCGGTACTGCTCGGGCTCTGGACCGCGGCGGAGGCCGACCTCGACGCCCGTTCCATCCGGACCTTCGTCCAGGCCCGGCCGGTCAGCCACGACCTGGGGCTGGTCACGGTGGTGGTGTGGGCTGCAGCCGCAGTGGCGGTGTGGAAGCAGTCGGTGCCAGACCGTACGGTTGCTGCGCCGTCACCGCGTCCGCGATCTCGTTGGGCCCTGGCCGTATTGGTCATCGCCGCATCGCTCGGGGCCCTGACTGCGATCGACTGAGATGACACCGCGCACCGACCTTCCAACCGACCACCGGCGAGGCCGCCTCGCCAGCGAGGGCCAGGTTCTCGTGGGCTCGATCTGGATGCTGGCGTCCACCCTGTCGGTCTCCCTCGGCAGCTTCGTGTTCTGGCTCGTCGCCGCCCGGCTGTCCGATGCCGACGTGGTGGGCCGGGCCGCGGGGCTGTTCAGCGCCGTCTTCTTCTTGAGCTACGCAACCAGCCTCGGACTACCCGTTGCCGTGGCGCGCTTCGCTGCGACCCGACAGCCCATCGACACCACTCGCTTCCGCCTGGCCCTCGCGGCAACGACCATGGCCTCGCTCGTGGGCGCCACGGTCTTCGTTCTCGTCGATCCTGCCGACCTGCTCGAGCCGGTCAGCCGCCACGGCGCGGTCGTCGGCTGGGTGGTCATGTCGTCGATCTCGGTGGGGGTGGCGATCTCGGTGCTGGTCGACGTCCGGCTCATGGGTCACCGGCGCTGGCGGGACGTCTTCGTGCGGAGCACCGCCATCGGTCTCGTCCGGCTACCGCCGCTGCTGCTCGCCGTTGGAGACAGCAGCGGGTTCTGGGTGTTCGTGGTGGCCGCCGGCGGCTACGCGGTCACGGCGCTGCCCTATCTGCCCGGCCTGGTCCGCGGGGGCGCCCCGGGGGCGTGGCATCGGACCGATCATCGAGAAGCCATCCGGTATGCCGGTGTCAACTACCTGAGCCAGCTGGCAGTGCAAGCGCCGTTCTTCGTGACCCCGCTGGTGGTGGCCCTGTCGGTCGGAGACGACGAGAACGCCACGTTCTACTTGTCGTGGGGGGTCATGTCGGTGGTCTACCTGGGCATCCACCTGTTGGGCCGCACCCTGCTGGTGGAAGGGAGCCGGGAGCACGCAGATGCCGCTCGCCAGGCCCGCAGCACCCTGCTACTCGGCTTCGCGGTCGCGATCCCAGCGGTAGCGGCGGCCCTGCTGCTGGGCCCGCTGATCGAGCGTCTCTACGGCGCCGGGCACGACGAGATGTCGACCATGCTCCCGCTGCTCATGCTCGGCACCGTGCCCTGGGTGGTCACCCGCACGGCGCTGGCCCTGGCCCGGGCGGCCGCCGACACCGCCCGGACCCTGTCGGTTGCCGGCTGGTCGGCAGCGACGGTGGTCGCCGGCGTGGCCCTCGGGGGAGCGATCGGCGACGGAGTGACCGCCGCCGTGGGCTGGCTCGTCGGCTCGACGGCCGCGCTGGCCGTCAGCGCGCCGACCCTCTACCGCCAGTTGCACCGGTCGGGCGCTCACTCATGAGCCTAAACGCGCCGCAGCACCAGGACGCAGTTCCAGGCTGCAACCTCCCGAAGGCCAGGGATGCGCATGATCGCCCGCAGGGCCGGATAGTACCGGGGTTCCATCCGCACCACCTCGAGGCCGGGGAGGGCGGCGAGGTGACCGAGCACCGTGCGGATGTGCAGCGGCCACACCCCGTCGTAGGGCAGATTGGGTCCGCTCGGCTCGCCGAAGAGCCTGCAGTAGGCCCGCAGGCCCCGCTCGGCGCCGAGGTAGTGCAGCGGGGCGATGGCGTGGCCGCCCCACGGCGAGAGCCAGTTGGTCCAGCTGATCCAGGCCCAGCCCCCGGGTCGCAGCACCCGCTCGATCTCGTCGAGCACCGGGAGCGGGGCCGGGGTGTGCTCGAGCATGTTCGAGCACACCACCCCGTCGAAGCACGCAGCCGGGAAGGGCAGCTGGCTCCCGTCGGCGACCACGGCCCGGCAGGGTCGCTGATCGGCGGGG
>JBFINV010000223.1:0-4392 GCA_041611015.1 Acidimicrobiales bacterium
CAAGGTGGTCCGGGCCAGCGCTGGTGCCCTCTTCCGGGTGCCGGTGGTGCGTCACGCCCCGCCCGACGCGCTGTGGGACCTGTTGGCCCGACTGGGGCTGCGCACCGTGGGCCTCGCCGCCGGCGCCGTGACGCCCTACGACGAGCTCGATCTGGTGGGGCCGGTCGCCGTGGTGGCCGGGAACGAGGCTACGGGGTTGGATCCCGCCATCGCCTCCCGGGTGGATGCCGTGGCTTCGATCCCGATGGCGGCCGGCGTGGAGTCGTTGAACGTGGCCGCAGCGGTCGCGGTGGTCTGCTTCGAGGTGAGCCGCCAGCGCCGCCGGGGGCGACCATGAGCCGCGAAACCGATTGGACCGGCGCCCGGCGATCCGGTCACGCTGGGGCGATGCCCGGCTCCGACTTCGACGACCTGGTCGCGAAGGCCGCCGCCGCAGCGTCCGCAGCTGACAGCCTCGCCGATCTGGGCCAGTTGGAGAGCGAGTTCCTGGGCAAGCGGTCGGCGGTCAACCTGGCCAAGAAGGAGCTCGGCGCGTTGGCGCCCGACCAGCGGGCGTCGGCCGGCCGGGCCATCAACGAGGCCCGAGCTCGCCTGGAGGAGGTCTTCGAGATCCGCCGCCGGGAGCTGGAGGGGGCGGACCGCCTGTCTCGGCTCGAAGCCGAGCGCCTCGACCTCACCGAGGTCCGCCCCACGCTGCGGCGAGGTCATCTCCACCTGGTCACTCAGGCCCGGAACCGGCTCGAGGACGTGTTCGTCGGCATGGGGTTCCAGGTGGCGGAGGGGCCCGAGGTGGAGACCGCCTGGTACAACTTCGAGGCCCTGAACATCCCGGACTGGCATCCGGCGCGGGGCAGCTTCGACACCCTGTTCGTGAACCTGGGCCAGCCCGAGGAGGTCATGCTGCGGGCCCACACCTCCCCGGTGCAGATCCGCACCATGGAGGTCCAGGATCCGCCGATCTACATCGTGGCTCCCGGCCGCACCTTCCGCGCGGACAGCGCCGACGCCACCCACCTGCCCGTGTTCCACCAGATCGAGGGCCTGGTGGTCGACGTGGGCATCACCATGGGAGATCTCGCGGGCACCATGGAGGAGTTCGTGCACGCCTTCTTCGGCACCGAGGTCGAGACCCGGCTGCGGCCGAGCTACTTCCCGTTCACCGAGCCTTCGGCCGAGTTCGACATCTCCTTACCCGACGGTTCCTGGCTCGAGCTCGGCGGCTGCGGGATGGTGCACCCCAACGTGTTGCGGAACTGCGACATCGACCCGGAGGTGTACCAGGGGTTCGCCTTCGGCTTCGGCATCGACCGGCTGGCCGTGAGGCGCTACCAGCTCGACGACATCCGCGAGCTGGTGAACAACGACGCCCGCTTCCTGCGGCAGTTCTAGTGGTGGGTCGATGAGGAGCTTGCCGTGAAGGTGCTGCTGTCCTGGCTCCGGGAGCTGGCGCCGGAGATCGAAGGTGACCCCGTCGAGCTGGGCGAGATCCTGAGCCGGCTCGGTCTCGCCGTCGAGTCGATGGCCGTCATCGGCGGTGGGCTCGACGGCATCGTGGTCGCCCAGGTGGTCGGGCTGCGCCCTCATCCCGACGCCGACAAGATCCAGCTGGTCGACGTGGACGCCGGCGACGGCCAGGTCCTGCAGGTGGTGTGCGGGGCGTTCAACATGGTGGAGGGCGATCGCATCCCGTTCGCTCCGGTCGGCACCACCATGCCCGGTGGCCTCGAGATCGGTCGGCGCAAGATGCGGGGTCAGGAGTCCAACGGCATGTGCTGTTCGGCTGCCGAGCTGGGGCTGGGCGAGGACCACGAGGGCATCATGATCCTCACCGATGTCGCTGCCGACTCCTCCCTCGGGACGCCGATCGTCGACGTCCTGGGAATCGAGGAGGACGTCCTGTACGACCTGGAGGTCAACGCCAACCGCCCCGATGCCATGTCGGTGCTCGGCGTCGCCCGCGACCTGTCCGCAGCCCTCGGACTGAACTTCACGGCGCCCAGCTACCCGGCACCCACCACCGACGAGGACGTGCACGCGATTGCATCGGTCGAGATCGTGGACCCGACCCTCTGTGGGCGGTTCGTGGCCCGAGTTCTCCGGAACGTCGAGGTGGGCACCTCGCCGCAGTGGATTCAGCGCCGCCTTTTGGCCCTGGGCATGCGCCCCATCAACAGCGTCGTCGACATATCGAACTACGTGATGCTCGAGCTGGGCCAGCCCAACCACACCTACGACCTGGCCCTGGTTCCGGGCGGGGCCCTCCGGGTGCGACGAGCCCACGAGGGCGAGACCGTGGTCACCCTCGACGACGTGACCCGCACCCTCACCGAGATCGACGGGGTGATCGCCAACGGCGACGACGAGGCCATCGGCATCGCGGGTGTGATGGGTGGAGCCTCCACCGAGATCTCCGAGTCCACGACCGACGTGCTGGTGGAGATGGCGTGGTGGGACCCCCCCTCCATCTCACGCAGCGTCAAGCACCTGAACCTCCCCAGCGAGGCGTCGATGCGGTTCCGCCGGGGCGCCGACCACGGCGAGAACATCGATCGAGCGTTGGACCGCTTCGTGCAGCTGATGGCCGAGACCGGCGCCACCGCGGCTGCGGGCCAGGTCGACGAGCGGGGAGTGCTGCCCGATCCGTCCCCGATCCGGGTGCGCGCGGCCAGGGTGAACGGACTGCTCGGCACCGACATCCCGGCCGCCGAGATGGCGAGCCACCTCGAGAGCATCGGCTTCGGAGCAGAGCTCCTGAACGGGTCCATGGACGGCGAGCTCGACGTGGTCGTCCCCAGCTGGCGCTGGGACACCGCCACCGAGACCGATGTCGCCGAGGAGGTGGCCCGCCTCCACGGCTACGAGAGGATCGCCCGCACCGTCCCCAAGGGTGAGAGCGCCGGCGGTCTGACCCCCTACCAGCAGGACCGGCGGCTGGTGCAGCAGGCGCTGGTCGGCGCCGGCTGCGACGAGACCGCGCCCATGCCGTTCCTGGCCCCTGGCGACCTCGCTGCGGCCGGTTTGCCCGAGGAGAGCGTCACCCTCACCAATCCTCTGGTCCAGGAGGAGTCGGTGCTGCGCACATCGCTTCTGCCCGGCCAGCTCAAGGCCATCGCCTACAACCAGTCGCACCGGGTCCAGGACCTGCGTTTCTTCGAGATCGGTCACGTCTACAGGCCCCCTCCCGCCGGCCAGCTGCTGCCCGACGAGCGGGAGCACGTCGCGGTGGCCCTCGCCGGGGTCGAGGCGCCGGCGGCCGTCGACGTCCTCCATGTGCTCGACGACGCCCTGGCGCTGCCGAACCTCCAGTTGCGGGAGGCCACCCCGCCGGGGCTGCATCCCACCCGCTCGGCCGACGTGCTGGTGGCCGGGGAGGTTCGTGGCCAGGTGGGGGAGGTGGACCCCGGCGTGCTCGCGGCCTACGGGGTGGAGGGCCGGGTGGCTTGGCTCGAGCTCGATCTGGGAGCGCTGCTGGCTGGGCCCCACGGGAACCGCCGGTACCGGCCGGTGTCCAAGTACCCGTCCAGCGACATCGACCTCGCGTTCGAGGTGCCGGAGGCCGTCCCGGCGGCTGCGGTGGCCGCGGCGTTGTGCGATGGTGGTGGCGATCTGCTCGTGGATCTGGCGCTCTTCGACGTCTATCGAGGCCCTGGTGTGGCCGAGGGAGCGCGCAGCCTGGCTTACCGCTTGCGCTTCCAAGCCGCGGACCGCACCCTCACCGACGCCGAGGTGGCCCAGATCCGGGCCCGCTGCATCGACTCGGTGCAGTCGCAGCACGCCGGGGCCTCGTTGCGAGGCTGACCGACGCGCCCGGCGGGCGCATCTATGCTCGGGGCCGGGCCTGCGAGACCCGGGAGGTGGCCGTGGCCTACGCCAGCGGACGCACGTTCTACGACGCCGACAGCCACATCATGGAGCTGCCCGACTTCCTGCGGACCCACGCGGACCCGGGCCGGCGCGATGAGTTGCCCCTGGTGGACGTGGGCGCCGGGGGCCGCAGCTCCTTCGGTGTGGAGCAGGCCCAGGCCACCAGGTCCCACGGCCCCGACCGGGTGGCGGAGCTGGTGGGCCTCGGCGACGGGTTGATCGCGGGACCGAAGGGCTACCAGGCTCTGGGCGCGTTCGATCCGGGTGAGCGGAGCCAGGCTCTCGATCAGCTCGGCTTCGACCGCCAGCTGGTCTTCACCACCTTTGCCGCGGCGATGGCCTTCTACCTGATCGATGACGTCGAGCTCCGTTACGAGGCGGCCCGGGCCCACAACCGGGCCATGGCCGAGTTCTGCGCCGGGGACGAGCGCCTGATGGGGGTGGCCGCCCTGCCTCTCGACGATCCCGAGGCCGCCCTGGTCGAGGCCCGGCACGCGATCTCGCTCGGTTTGGCTGCGGTCTGGGTGC
>JBFINV010000224.1:0-4370 GCA_041611015.1 Acidimicrobiales bacterium
CGTCGTCGCGGTCGACATGCCGATCGGCCTGCCGGCCTCGGCCCCCCGGGCGGCCGATCGCCAGGCTCGCGCCATGCTGGGCCCGCGCCGCTCCACCCTGTTCCCCACGCCCGTCCTCGCGGTGCTCGACGCCTCGGGCTACACCGACGCCTGCCGGCGGAGCGAGCTGGCGTGTGGCAGGAGGATCTCGATCCAGGCCTACAACCTGGTGCCCATGGTCCGCCAGTTGCGCCAGGCGGTCCCGCTCGGCGCTGCGAACCGTTTCGTGGAGGTGCATCCCGAGACCAGCTTCGTGGCGCTGGCCGGGAGGCCGCTGGCCCCCAAGCGGAGTTCGCGCGGCGTGGCCGAGCGCGTCGCCGCCCTGGGCCCGGCCTTGGACCTCGATCCCGGCGTCGACCTGGCGGATCTGGTCGCAAGTCGCCCCAGAGGGGTGGCCCCCGACGATGCGCTGGACGCTCTGGCCGCCGCCTGGTCTGCGCGCCGGTTCGCCACCGGGGTCGCCCGGGTCCTGGGTGCCGACGACGGATGCGACCCGACGGGGTACCCGCTGCGGATCGTCGTCTGAGCGCGCCGTGCCGCGAGGGGCGCCTAGACGTCCGGGTCGATGTCGAACATCGCCGGCCAGAGCTTGCCGGTGATCACCACCACGTCCTCGACGGGGTCGTAGGCGATCCCGTTGAGGACATCGGCGCCGGCGGCGATCTCGGCGGGGTCGAGCAGGCCGCTGGCATCGAGGGTGGCGAAGACCTCGCCCCCTTCGGGCTCGATGACAACGATGGTGTCGCTCAGCCAGACGTTGGCCCAGATGGCACCGTCGAGGCACTCCAGCTCGTTGAGCTGGTCGACCGGGACCCCCTCGGCCCTCACCTCGAGCTCACCGAGGACCTCGAAGGTCTCGGGATCGCGCCTGGTCAAGACCGAGGTTCCGTCGGACATCCAGAGGTCGAAGCCGTCGTAGCAGAGCCCCCAGCCCTCTCCCTCGTAGGTGAACTGGTCGACCAGGTCGAAGGTCTCCACGTCGTAGACGAAGGCCACCTCCTCCTGCCAGGTCAGCTGGATCAGCCGGTCCTCCACGAGGGCCAGTCCCTCGGCGAAGAACTCCTCGCCCAGGGGCGCCTCCCTCAGCACCCTCCCGGTCAGGGCGTCGATCTCGGTGAGCGCCGATTCGCCGTACTGGCCCCGGCTCTCGTAGAGCCGATCCCCGTCGAACACCAGGCCCTGGGTGAAGGCCGTCGGGTCGTGTCCCCGCCGCCCGAGTACCTCGGCCCGATCCGTTCCCTCGAGCTCACCGTCGAGGAGGTCGTCGACAGTCCCGGTGAGCTGGCGCTCCGGGGGCACCAGCGGATCGGCGGCGACGGCGTCGGGCACCTGGGCGGTGGAGGTCAGGACCTCCTCGGTGGGTTCGGGCTCGACCAGGAGGGGTTCGCTGTCGCCGCCGCTGCAGGCCGCGGTCAGGATCGTGATGGACGCGATGAGGGCAGCGGCTCGTCGCCGCGGGGGGTTCTGCACGACCCTTACTCTGGCAGGTGCGGGGCTGGTCTCAGTCGCGGGCCTCGGCCACGCTGGCGCGGAGATCGATCACGTCGGGTGGGCCTTGCTCGAGCTCGGCGACGCGGCGCTCCAGCTCCGGTACCCGGGCCGCCAGCGCCCGGTAGGCGGCGATCTCGGCTTCGAGACCGACGATGTCGGAGAACCGGGTTCGCAGGTCGTCGGCCTCGCGGCGGACCACGGCCATCTCGTCGGCCTGCTCGGTCAGCCGGGCTCGGGTGGCCTCGAGCTCGGCATCGAGACGCTCGATCTCGGCTGCGGCCTGGTCGCGTTCGATACGGAACTTGTTCGACCGCTCGAGCTCCCGGCGCGAGGCGCGCACGGCTTCGTCCAGCTCGGCCCGCAGCGCCGCGGCCTCCTCGGCGGCAACCGCCTCCCGCTGCTCGTGCCGGCGCCGGCGCCAGCGAACCACCATGGCTGCCAGGAGGATGCCGACGAGCACCGCGCCGGCCACGATCACCACGAACAGGGCGACGGGGAGGTCCATCGAGCCACCCTACTTCGACCGTCGGGGCGCTGACCCACCCGTCGAGCCAGCCGGCCCAGGACCACCAGCCCAGACGCTGGGCTGCGACATCCCGCCTCGCCGGCGCCGCGGCGATCGACCTCAGCCCGGCCAGATGCGGAGCACCCCGTCGGTCCGGGCTGTGGCGAACCAGATCGCCCCGTCCCGGAGGGTGACCGCAGCCAGGTTGGACGCCATGGTGCCGCCGAGCTCGACGGTCCAGGCGACCTCGGCTCCGTCGGGTGTCCGCGCGATGCCCCCGAGCGCCGTACGGTCCTGTGTGGGCGCGACCACCTCCACCCGACCGTCGCCGTCCGCGTCTGCGGCCAGCGCCAGGTCGAGGTTGCGGCTCCCGATCACGTGGGACGTGAAGCCGCGAACCTCGGCGACGATCTCGAGGAGGTCGCCGTCTCGTGAGCACGTCGACCAGCTCGAGCTCGGCGTCGGGTCCGAACGGGGCCACCGCGATCTGGTGGCGCCAACGGCCGCCGCGGCCGACGGCCGGCCCGGTGGCGAGCAGGGCGCCCTGCTCGTCGAAGCCCCCGATACGGGCCCCGGCGGCAGCATCAGCCGGCGAGCTCGGCCATCAGCTCCCGATCCGCCCTGGAGCACCTCCCGTAGGTGGACCGGCTCGGAGAGCCCAGCTGCCAGGATGCGAAGCACTCGGCGAAGTCGCCCGAGCCGGTGTCGAAGTCGGCGCCGTCGCCCTGGGGCCACCAGGCCACGTTCGCGCCGATGCCGCGAGCGGCCTTCCAGCGTCGCCTGGCCCCGGTGTCGTTGTGGACCAGGTCGACGGCGTGGCCCAGCTCGTGGGCGACAACCGCTGCGAGCTCGAACACGTCGGCGGTGTGGACGTAGACCTCGATCCGGCGCTCCGCGGGCCGGGTGATGCCCCGCAGCCGGGGGCGGGGTGGGTGGAACTCGATGGTCCACCCGGCCAGCCGGTCGGCCCACGGGTAGGGGACCCGGGCCAGCGCCGCCTGCCCAGCGAGCTCGTGCTCGTTTAGGGCGCCGCCGGGCGCGGACCCGGACGGGAGCGGATCCGGTGGCGGCCCGACGACGATGCGCACCTGGTCGGCCACGCCCCGCACCGCGGGGCCGCTGACGGCGACGGCAGCGTCCACGACACCGGCGCGGGGCCGGGTTGGCTGGGATCGGATCTCGGGGCGGCTGCTCGCGCTGCCGACTGCGCCCACCACGAGGGACACGCCGGCGACCAGGGCCACGAACACCACGCGCCGCAGCCCGGTCGAGCGCTGTGCTCGGTGTGGTCGATCCGCGCGACGGGACAACGCAGCCCTCCTTGGCCGGTGTCCCATCCTTGGTTTGGCGCTCCCATCGGTCCCGAGACCGGCGCGTTGAGGGTTAGCGCCCGAGAGTAGGCTCGGCGCCCATGGGTGCGATCGAGCGCTTCAGCGAGGCGGCCCGGCAGGCCGGGCTCGACCCCGAGATCCAGCGGTTCCCCGACGGGGCTCGCACCGCCGCCGATGCCGCGGCTGCGGTGGGCTGTTCGCTGGGTCAGATCGTCAAGTCGCTGGTGTTCATGGCCGGCGGGGAACCGGTGCTGGTGCTGACGTCGGGCTCGAACCGCGTCGACGAGGCTGCGGTGGCCGCCACCCTCGGCGTCCCCGGCCTCGACAAGGCGTCGGCGGACGAGGTTCGCGCGGCCACCGGCTTCGCCATCGGCGGGACCCCGCCGCTCGGCCATCGCCGAGACCTGCGCACCCTGATGGACGAGGACCTGCTGGCCTACGAGCAGGTGTGGGCGGCGGCGGGTACCCCCGAGGCGGTCTTCCCGGTCTCGCCCCAGGAGCTCCAGCGGGCCGCCGGCGCCGAGGTGGCCCGGGTCAGAGCTGCGTGAGCCCTCAGGCGGGAGCGAAACTGTCGAAGCCGGCGATGGTCGCAGACCACAGCCCGCCCGGGTCGGGTTGGGTTACCAGGTGCCAGAGGACCTCGATGCTCCCTGCGGCTTCGTCGTAGTGCCCGGCCCAGGCGGCGATGGAGCCGGTGGCGGTGAACGAGACGGTGAAGACGAGCGCCGTGGCCGTTGCCGTCCCGCGCAAGGGGTAGGGCGCGGTGTCGCCCACTGCGCTCTGGTAGGTGCCGGTGAGGTTCCCGCCGGGGGCGAGGGTGAGCTGCATGGTCGAGCCCAACTCGTTGACCCAGGTTCCGGTCAGCGGGGTCTCGGTGTCGCCCGCCGACGGCGCCTGCCCGGTCCGTTGCTCCAGCGCACGTTCGATACGCATGGGGTGCTTCCTGTCGTCGGGTTCGGGGAAGGTGCTCGCCAGACCGACCAGCGCGCCGATCGTGGTCGGGC
>JBFINV010000225.1:0-4358 GCA_041611015.1 Acidimicrobiales bacterium
ACGATCCGCTCGCCCTTCTTGCCCGAGATCTTGGCCCAGTCGTCGGGGTTGGTGGTGTTGGGCAGGTCCTCGTGCTCCTGGTACTCCTGGCGGATGCTGTCGGTGAGGTCCTCGAGACGGATTCCACGCTCGCCCCCGGCGATGACCCGCTTGATGGCGAGCTTCTTGGCTCGACGGACGATGTTCTCGATCATGGCGCCCGAGGCGAAGTCCTTGAAGAACATCGTCTCCTTGTCGCCGTTCTGGTACGTCACCTCGAGGAACTGGTTCCGAGGCTCGGAGAGGTACATCTCGGTGACGGTGCGCTCGATCATCACCCGCACCGCCTTGTCGACGTCGCCGCCGCCCAGCTCTTCGATGGCCTGGCGGGCGATCGGCAGGCTGGGCGTGAGGTAGCGGGCGAAGATCGATGCCGCAGCATCTTCGTTGGGACGCTCGATCTTGATCTTCACGTCGAGGCGCCCGGGGCGCAGGATCGCCGGGTCGATGAGGTCCTCCCGGTTGGAGGCGCCGATGACGATGACGTTGCGCAGGGTCTCCACCCCGTCGATCTCGGCCAACAGCTGGGGCACGACCGTGGACTCCATGTCAGAGCTGATGCCGCTGCCCCGGGTGCGGAACAACGACTCCATCTCGTCGAAGAAGACGATGACCGGCCAGCCCTCCTCGCTCTTCTCCCGGGCCCGCTGAAACACCAGGCGGACCTGGCGCTCGGTCTCCCCCACGTACTTGTTGAGCAGCTCGGGGCCCTTGATGTTGAAGAAGTAGCTCCGGGCCTCCCGGTCGCCCGCCACCGACGGCACCTTCTGGGCCAGGGAGTTGGCGACCGCCTTGGCGATGAGCGTCTTGCCACAGCCCGGCGGGCCGTACAGCAGGATGCCCTTCGGTGCGGGCAGGTCGTGCTCGGCGAACAGCTCCTGGTGCAGGAACGGGAGCTCGACGGCGTCGGTGATCTGCTCGATCTGGGAGTCCAGGCCGCCGACGTCGTCGTAGGTGATGTCGGGGACCTCTTCGAGCACCAGCTCCTCGACCTCGGGCCGGGGCAGCTCCTCGAGCAGGAGGTCGGCGCGGGCGTCGAGCAGCAGCGTGGTGCCGGCCCGCAGCGGGCGGCCCTGGAGCTCGTCGACCATCTCGACGACGCGCTCCTCGTCGGCCCGGCCCACGATGAGGGCCCGCTTGCCGTCCTCGAGGACCTCCTTGAGGGCGACCAGCTCGCCGGTGTGGTCGCTGCTGCGGGCCAGGACCACGTTGAGGGACTCGTTGAGGACCACCTCCTGGCCTCGCACCAGGGTGTCGGCGTCGATCTCGGGATGCAGGGCCACCCGCATCTTGCGTCCCGAGGAGAACACGTCGACGGTGCCGTCCGGGTTGTGGGCCATGAAGGTGCCGTACGCCGACGGCGGCTGGGTCAGCTTCTCGACCTCTTCGCGCAGCGCGGCGATGTGGTCCCTGGCTTCCCGGAGGGTGTAGGTGAGCTTCTCGTTCTGGGAGACGGCCTGGGCCAGCTGCCCCTTGGTCTCGAGGAGCCGCTCCTCGAGGGTGCGCACCCGCTTGGGCGCGTCGTGGATGCGGCGCCGGAGGGTGGCCAGCTCGTCTTCGAGGAGCCGGGCCTGGCCGCGAAGGGCGTTGACCTCTTCCTCGGATTCCCTGAGCCGTCGCTCGAGATCGCTGGTGTCGATGGGATCCACCTCCATGTGAGGCTCCTTGCTCGGCACCCTACACCGCTGGGTCCTTCCATCGGTGATCACTTGGCGCGTTTGAGGGACCACGTCGGGCCGGGCCCGCGCGCCGACCGGACCCGTCCTCGGAGCTGTTCGTCCCCTGGCCTCGCAGCTGCGAATCCGGCTCAGGGCGGTCGGCTCAGCTGGGGTCTGGGCGGTCCTGGACGGCGTCCTCGATACGCCGGGCGTGGGTGAGAAAGCCGGTGTGGGCCACCATGCGGTGGTCGGGGCGCACTGCCTGACCCTCGATGTGCCAGCCCCGGCTGAGGACCTCGACCGTCGCCGCCAGCGCGTAGGGGCCGGCGCCGAGGGCCTGCCGGACCTGCATGGCCTGCACGATGCTGGGGGTGTAGGTGACCAGCACCCCGCCCGGGCGCAGCACCGGCGTCAGGGCGGGGATGACGCGCCAGGGCTCGGGGAGATCGAGGACGGCGCGGTCGACGGGGCCTGCGTCCACCCCCTCGTAGGCGTCCCGTAGCTCGACGTGGTAGCGCGCCAGGGCCTCGGTCCCGAGGAAGGTCTCGACGTTGGCTCGGGCTCGGGTCGCGAAGTCCTCGCGGAGCTCGTAGCCGATCACCTCGGCGCCGGCCCTGAGCAGCGCCAGGGACATGGCCCCCGATCCCACCCCGGACTCGAACACCCGGGCCCCGGGGAAGACGTCGGCCAGGACCAGGATCGGGCCGATGTCCTTGGGGTAGATGACCTGCGCGCCCCGGGGCATCTTCAGGACGAAGTCCGAGAGGGTGGGGCGCACCACCAGGTAGTTGGCGCCGCCGCTGGACCGGACGTCGATGCCAGCCGGGCCCCCGATCAGGGCGTCGTGGGCCACGGTCCCGGCATGGCTGTGGAACTCCCGGCCCGCCTCGAGGCGAACCAGGTACCGCCGGTCCTTCCGGTCGACGAGGAGCACCAGCTCACCGGCCGTCAAGCCTGCCACCCGCCACCTCCACGACCGCCGGTCGGCCAGCACCCGGTCGCCCGGGTCGGGACCCTGGCCACCTCATCCTCCGCTCATCGGGCCGCCCGCCCGATCAGCGAGCGCTCCGGGCCGCCTTGCGGGCCTGCTTGCGGGCGGCCTTGACGGCCCGCTTGCGCGCCGCGGGGCTCTCGGGCTCGTGAACCACCACGAGCCGCTCGCCGGCCTTCAGCTCGCGGGTGTAGCGGGGGGTCGGGGATCCGCCCCCGAACACACGGGACAGCCAGTGGAGCACCCAGGCCAGGCCGCCCCAGGCGAGCCAGCGCCGGCTCCCTCCCAGCACGCCCGCGAGGATGGCCTTGCGGCGCAGGAAGATCATCGGCCGCAGGAACCGGAGGAAGCGCTTCAAGACTCAGACGCGCCGGATCTCGACGACGGTGCGGTTGGCCCGGCCCCGCCGGCGCCCGATGAGGAAGGCGAGGATCAGCACCACGACGAGGGCCACGATGCCCACCTTCTTGCCGACGTCCTTCGCAGAGCTGGCTGCGTTGTCCAGGTTGGTCTGCAGCTCGACGAACTTGTCCTGCAGATCCTCCCTGGAGATCTTCTCGTCTTGGATGGTCACGGCACGCTCCCGGGTCAGTCGCCGTCGCCGAACTTGCGGGTCATGAGCCAGCCCATGAGGCCGACCCAGGCCACGAGGAAGGCGAACGTGATGAGGTATGGCGCCCACGTCCAGCGGGTCTCGGTGAAGGTGTCCACCTCGTTCTGTAGCAACCGGAGCAGGCCGAACCCCAGATAGCCGACACCGATCGCGATGGCCACGGCACCGCCGAGGCCCCAGGCCACCCACTTGCCCAGGTGCTGGAGCGGGCCGACGGTCTCCTGGCGGGCGTAGTCGGTGACCATCGTCCGCAGCTCGGCGAAGGTCTGGGCCGGCGACTTGTCGGTGGTGTCGTTCACGGAGTGTTCCCGTTCCTGCTCGGCTGCCCAGGAGCCGTTCGCTCGCGGGCAGCGCACACCCTAGCGCCGCGGGCCGACGACGACGAAGGGAAGGCCGGCGCCACCCTTGCCGCTCAACCGCCGCGAGAGGCCGGCGCCACCCGTTGCTGCTCAACCGCGCGGGAAGGCCGGCGCCACCCGTTGCTGCTCAACCGCCGCGAGAGGCCGGCGCCACCCGTTGCTGCTCAACCGCGCGGGAAGGCCGGCGCCACCCTTGCCGCTCAACCGCCGCGAGAGGCCAGCGCCACCCGTTGCTGCTCAACCGAGGTCGAGCTGGGCCTGCAGGTCGCGTTCGGCCTCACGCAGCATCGTCGCCAGCCGGGCCAGGCGACCGGCGGTGTCGGGGGTGGCCAGGAGCTGCTGGCGGTCGAAGGGCCCCAGCGGCGAGAGGGTGGCCACCTGGTAGCTCGCGAGGGTGGGGTCCACGTCGATGGTGACGTCCGGCGAGGGCGCGGGTTGGCCGAGGCGGGCCTGGAGCCCGATCAGCTCGCGCAGCAGCGCCACCACCTGATCGCGCTCGCTGGTGAGATCGCCCTCGGATTGCTCGTCGATCCAGTTCTCGACGTCGGCCCGCGGGTAGGGGTCCTCGGCCAGCCACGCGAGGATCCGGATCCGCCGTGTCCCCACCGCGGCCACCACCCAGCGGCCGTCGTCGAACTGCTGCGCATCCACGATCTGGGCCACGGTCCCGACATCGGTCCTGGTGTCGCCGCCGCCCA
>JBFINV010000226.1:0-4312 GCA_041611015.1 Acidimicrobiales bacterium
ACCACCTGGTCGTCGGGCCCGAAGCGGCCCGAGGCGATCTCCAGGCGGAGCCCGAACAGGGCCTTGCCGGTGTAGGTGGGGTCGAACAACAGCCCGGTGCGGGCCGTGGCTTCGGCCTCGACCGCGGGTTGAGCCGGGTCGATGACGCCGTAGCCGCCCCCGACGTAGTCGTCCCGGTACTCGATCGGGAGCTCGGGCACGGGGGCCGACTCGCGAGCGGCACCCTCCGACCAGATGGCCCGGACCCGGTTCTCGAGCTCGGCCGCATGCTCGCCCACCGACACCGCGACGATCGGGGCCGAGCTGCCGTTGTGGGTCGCCGACCAGCCGAAGCCTGCGGTGGTCCCCCCCGACGACGAGGCGTGCCAGACCACAGCGGGCTCGATGCCCGCAGCCGCCATCTGGATCACCAGCTCGTCGAAGGCGTCGGCCATGCCGTACATGCCGAGCCGGTCCGAGGCCCCCTCCGGGATGACCCACGGGCGCCGACCCTGGTCCCGGAGGTCGTCGGCCAGGGCGGCCATCAGCTGGTCCCGGCGACGGTAACCATCGGCGTCGACCAGCTCGATGCGGGCTCCGGCGAGGTGGTGCAGCAGGTGGTTGGCCCGCAGCTGCGGCGGGGACCGGCCCTCGGCGGTGCGCAGCACCAGGACGCAGCCCAAGCCCAGCCGGGCCGCTGCCAGTGCGGTGGCTCGACAGTGGTTCGACTGCTCGGCCCCGCAGGTGACGACGGTGTCGGCCTTGGAGGACCGCGCCGCGCCCAGGTGGTACTCCAGCTTGCGCACCTTGTTGCCCGACAGCTCGAAGCCGGTCAGGTCGTCGCGCTTGACCCAGATCTGGGGCCCGCCCCAGGTTTCGGACAGGTGGGGCAGGTGCTCGAGCGGGGTCGGGAGCCGCGCCAGCGGCACCCGGGGCAGATCCCTCACCGGGCCGAGGGTAGTTGCGCGCCCGGGCGTCAGCCCGGCTGGGCCAGGCCCAGGTACACCCCTCCGGGGTCGTAGCCGTCGAGCACGAAGGCCACGTTGGAGCCGTTGTCGAGCCTCCGGTCGATGATCTCCGCGTAGACCTGCCGGAAGTCGTTCAGCACGGCCAGGTCGCCCTCGGGCCCGTTCTCGATGAGCGGCGGGAAGGCTCCGTGGATGCCGCCGTTGATCCCCCCGCCGAACACGAACATGACCCCGCCCCGGCCATGGTCGGTCCCGCCGCTGCCGTTCACGTCGATGGTGCGGCCGAACTCCGAAGCCAACAGCAGGGTGACCTCGTCGAGGTCGGACCCCAGGTCGACCAGGAAGGGCTCGATCCCACGGGCCAGGCGATCGATGCGGTCGTACATCCGGAAGCCCGGCGTCGGTGGGCCCATGTCGTCGTGGGTGTCCCACCCGCCGTTGTCGAGGGCCACGGCCCGCAACCCCACGTTTGCGCGGATCAGCTGGGCCACCTGCTGGAGGTCGCGTGCCAGGCCGTTCCCGCTGGGGTAGACCGCGCCGTTCTGGGGGGTGATGGCCGAGAAGTCCACGGCCTCGACGGTGGCGACCGCGTCGAGGGTGTCCCGGCCCTCGGCCTCGAGCAGTCCGGGGCCCGCATGGGCCGCAGCGAGCAGGGCCCGGGCCCCGGCCCGGTCCTGATACCCGAACACGTCGAAGTTGTGGATGCTGGAGATGGCGAGCGCCTTGCCGTACCCCTGCATGGCCGACCACACATGACGGTCGTGGGAGATCCCGGCGAGGTTGCCCGAGACGTCGGCGGAGGTCGCCAGGTGCCGGCCGATCCAGCCGGTCGCAGTCCGCTCCTGGCGGCCGCAGCGCTCCCAGACCTCCTCTGCGGAGAAATGGGAGCGGGTCGACGACAGGCTGGCGGGCGAGCCCACCGCGGGGACGATCGCCATGGTCCCCGCCTGCCACCACGGCAGCAGCGGCGCCAGGGCCGGGTGCAGGGCCAGGTCCGGGTGACTGGCGCCCCTGGCACCGAGATCGAGCGCGGCGCTCTGGGGCACGGAGATGTCGAAACCGCCAGCGATGCGCAGGTCGTAGTAGGACGACATCCCGACCGGCGGGACCAGGCTGAGCCCGTCCGCTCCCCCGCGCAGGAAGAGGTAGACGAGCACGTCGCCCGTTGCCGGGTCCTCGGGGTCGGCGAAGGCCAGGGTGGTCCCGCTCGGCAGGGTCATGATCCCGCCGGTGGCAACCGCGCCGGCCAGGAAGGCCCGGCGGCTGAGCCCCCGGCGCGGCACCGGTGCTTCGGTCCCACTCACCGGTGCTGGAACTCGGGTCGGGACAGGACGAGGCCGACGTAGTCGGCGAGCACCTCGCGCCTGCCGAACGGATGACCGGCCGAGTCGTCGGCCTCGTCCACACCGAGGAAGGCCGCGTGCGCGGCCCGCTCGGTCGACGTGGGCGTGCTGGCGGTGAGGCGATCCACCATGGCGTCGATGACCTCCCCCATCGTGGGTGGCAGCGGGTTCGGCACCGAAGCGTCCAGGTCGACGACGACGCCCTCGGCGAGCTCGCCGTGGGCGAGCAGGCCGGCGGTCTCCCAGCGCCGGAGCATGCCGTCGGAGCTGATCCACTCGGGGCCGGTGTCGGGGTAGCCGTCGGGTGTGGGCTTGCTGAACAGGCGCTGCCCGTGGCGCTCGAGCACCCCCTGGTACCAGCTCAAGCTGTGCAGGGACTCGGCGGCCAGCCCGACGGGGTTGGTGTCCACGTTGGCTCCGGTGGCCCGGCAGTAGGACACCACCGTCTCCAGGCCCCGGCGGACCTTGGCGCCGGCGCTGGCAGCGAAGTCGGCACTCGTCAAGAGCATCCGCATGACCGGCGCGATGTCGGTACCGGTTCGCTGGTACTCGTCGGCGAGGGCCTGGACCAGCGGCTCGGGTGGGTCGTCGGCCACGAAGCGGCGGGCCAGCTTCCAGCAGACGTACTCGGCGGTGCTGCGGTGGTGCGCCAGGAAGTCGAGCATGGCCGCGCCGTCGCCGAGGAGGGTGGCGTCGTCGGCGCCGCTGCGATCCGGCCGGCTCCAGGCCCCACCCAGGAGCGACACCGCCTCCCGCCAGTGCCAGCTGCTACGGAAACGGAAGGTGTCCTGGTCATTGCTCGTCTCGATGGTCCAGCCCGACATGACGTGGCTGGCCGCCCGCACATCGGCCTCGTCGTAGACCTGGGCGCCGCCGCGGATGCCGAGGGTGTGCAGCTCCAGCAGCTCGCGCCCGTAGTTCTCGTTCACCCCCGCCGAGCTGTTCGCGTTGCTGCGCCAGTTGTCGAGGTAGGCCAGCATGGCCGGGCTGCGGGCGCTGGCCTGGAGCATGTCGGCGAAGCGACCCAGCGCGTGGGGCCGGATCACTTCGCGCAGGTACTCCTGGGTGAGGTGGCGCCAGCTGTAGCTGCCGAGGACGTGGACGTTCAGGTGATTGAACCAGAAGTCACACATCAGCTCGTACAGCTGCCTGCGTGAGTACACCGCGCGCAGGAAGGTGGCGTGCATGACCTCGCCGAACACCCGTGCCTGGCCGTCCTCGCCCTGCAGCACCGCCCAGTTCTGGGAGTTCGTGCTGGTGAGCGTCGCGTAGCCGGCAAGGACCCCATCCACGACGCTGTCGTCGATGCTGGCGGGGTCGAACTGGGCGTCGATCCAGGCCTCGGCTCCGGCGGTGGCGATCTCGGACCGCAGCGACGGCGTGGGCCCGAAGCTGGCGCGCTGGGCCAGCAGGTCCACCAGGGCGTCGGGTGTCGGCCCGGGAGTTGGCGTCGGCGTGGCTGTCGCGGTCTCGGTGGCCGTCGGTGTCGGGGTGGCGGTCGCCCTCGGCGTGGCGGTGGCGGTGGCCGTGGGCGTGGCCGTCGCGGTGGGGGTGGCCGTGGGGGTGGCCGTTGCGGTCGGGGTGGTCGTGGCCGTCGGTGTCGCCGTGGAGGTCGAGAACGGAGTGGCGGTCGCCGTGGCCGTCGGGCTCGGCGTCGACGTCGGCGCCAGCGTGGGGCTCGGGCTCGCCCCGGGGGTTGCGGTCGCCAGCGCGGTCGCGGTGGCCGAGGCGGTGGGTCCGGGTGTGGATGTCGGCCTCGGAGTCACCGTCGGACGGGCGGACGCAGTGGCCGTGGGCGCAGCTGTCGCCGTCGGCGCGGCGGTGCTGGTGGGCGCGGCCGTCGCCGTCGGCGCGGCGGTGCTGGTGGGCGCGGCCGTCGCCGTCGGCGCGGCGGTGCTGGTGGGCGCAACCGTCGCCGTGGGCGCGGCGGTGGGGGCGCTCGTGGGCGCGGCGGTGGGGAACGGACTGGGCTGGGCGTCGGGCGACGCCCCCGAACCGGGCGGGGCGTCACGGGGCGTGGGG
>JBFINV010000227.1:0-4292 GCA_041611015.1 Acidimicrobiales bacterium
GAGGGGGTCTGACCCCACGATGGAAGGGGTCCGCCCGGCCAAGCCGGATCGAACCTACCCCAGGCCGCCGGCGGCGTCGAAGAGGGTGAGGGCGTGGCGGGTGGCGGCGACGTCGTGCACCCGCAGGACGTGAACCCCCCGCCGGGCCAGCGCCAGCGACACCCCGATGGTGCCCGGGCCCCGGTCGGCTTCGAGATCGCCCAGTACCCGGCCGATGAAGCTCTTGCGGGAGTGGCCCACCACCACAGGGGCTCCGGTGTCGCAGAGCTGGTCAGCCGCACCCAGCAGCGTGAGGTTGTGCTCGACGGTCTTGCCGAAGCCGATGCCGGGGTCGATGGCGATCTGGTCCGCTTCCACGCCGGCTTCGATCAGGCGGGCGCGCCGTTCTTCGAGGTAGGCCCGGACCTCGGCGAGCACGTCGTCGTAGCGGGGGTCGTCCTGCATGGTCCGGGGCGTGCCCCGCATGTGCATCACGCAGACCCCCACGCCGGTCTTCGCCACCAGGGCTGCCATCTCGGGGTCCCCGGTCAGTCCGGTCACGTCGTTGACGACCTCGGCGCCCGCCTCGACGGCTGCCGCCGCGACTGCGGCCTTGGCGGTGTCGATCGAGATCGCCGCATTCGTGCTCTCCACGAGGGCCTCGACCACGGGAATGGTCCGGGCCATCTCCTCCTCCTCGGGCACCACCGCCGCGCCCGGGCGGGTGCTCTCGCCCCCGACGTCGACGATGGCGGCGCCCTCCTCCACCAGGCGGCGGCCCTGGGCCACGGCCGTGTCGCGCCCGAAGAAGCGCCCGCCGTCGCTGAAGCTGTCCGGGGTCACGTTGAGGACGCCCATGACCGCGGGCAGCCGGTCGAAGGTCAGGGTGCGGGTGCGGAGCCGCCAGTGCGTGGCTCGCGCCGCGGTCATGCCGAGTCGACCAGGCGCAGCCCGCTGGGCGACATGGAGTCCCCGCCGCGGGGAAGCTCGACGACGAACTCGGTGAGGTGGCCCGGGAAGACGTGTTCGCTGACCATGACCGGCTCCCGCGCGGCGTCCCGGGTGACCCGGCGGCAGACCAGGACCGGCGAGCCCGTCGGCACCTCGAGCTGGGCTGCGTCGGCGTCGGCCACGATGGCAGCGCCGATCGTCTGGGTGGCCCCGCCGAGGTCGACGCCGAGGAGCTCGGCGAAGGTGGAGGCCTCGACCTGGGCCCGGGACAGGTGGCGCCCGGTCTCGGGCGGGAGCCACACCGTGACCCGGGCGAAGGGCTGGCCGTCGGCCAGGTTGCGCCGGCGCACCTCCAGGACGCTGGGAGTGCCCAAGGTCTCGGCCACCCAGTCGGGCGCCTCGGTGAAGCCGAAGCCCAGCACCTCTCGGGCCGAGGTCCGGTCCGACGCTGCGAGCTGGGCTTCGATCGTGCCCAGCCGGGCCAACGACTGGCGAAGAGGGTCGACGGCGACGAACCACCCCGCACCCTGCCGCGACGACAGCAACCCGTCCTCGCGCAACAGCTCCAGGGCCTTGCGCACGGTGACCCGGCTGGCCTGGTGCTCGCGTGACAGCGTGGCCTCGCTCGGCAGCACCTGGCCGGGGCCGTAGTTGCCCGACTCGATGCGCTGACGGATGGCCTCGGCGATGTCCCGGTAGCGGATCGACCGGGGCCGGATCGGTTGTGGGCTCCTGGGCACACTTGTATCATACATGTACGCGACAGGTGAACAAGCCCGTGCCATGGGGTAGACCGTGGGGTCCGGGCTGGCGCCCGATCCTCGTTCCCGTCCCCCAGGAGTCCCTCATGGCCGCCACCGCCACCACGCCGATGGAGCTGATCAACGGCGTCTACGCCACCCTCGACGAGCGGGTCGGCGCCGCCAGGGACCGCTTCGGGCGGGCCCTGACCCTGGCGGAGAAGATCCTGGTCAACCACCTGGACCGCCCCGACCAGGAGCTCGAGCGGGGGTCGTCGTACGTGGACCTGCGGCCGGATCGGGTGGCGATGCAGGACGCCACGGCCCAGATGGCCTGGCTGCAGTTCATGACCGCCGGCCTCGACGAGGTCCAGGTCCCCACCACCACCCACTGCGATCATCTCATCCAGGCCCGGGAGGACGGCAAGAAGGACCTGCTCGCCGCCCTCGACGAGAACGACGAGGTCTACGACTTCCTCGAGAGCGTGAGCGCCCGTTACGGCGGCGGCTTCTGGAAGCCCGGCAGCGGCATCATCCACCAGGTCGTGCTGGAGAACTACGCCTTCCCGGGGGGAATGATGATCGGCACCGACAGCCACACCCCCAACGCCGGGGGGATCGGGATGGTGGCCATCGGCGTGGGCGGGGCCGACGCGGTCGACGTGATGACCGGGTTCCCGTGGAACGTCCGCTGGCCCGAGCTCATCGGGGTGCACCTCACCGGGTCGCTGAGCGGCTGGACCGCCCCCAAGGACATCATCCTCAAGGTGGCCGAGATCCTCACTGTCAAGGGGGGTACCGGCGCCATCGTCGAGTACTTCGGCGAGGGGGCCCGGAGCCTCAGCTGCACCGGCAAGGCCACCATCTGCAACATGGGGGCCGAGATCGGGGCCACCACGTCGCTGTTCGCCTACGACGAGGCCGTGGCCCGCTACCTGAAGAGCACCCGCCGGGAGGAGGTGGCCGACGCCGCCAACGCGGTGGCCCACCACCTGCGTCCCGACGACGAGGTGCTGGCCGACCCCGAGGCCTACTTCGACCAGGTCATCGAGATCGACCTGGACCAGCTCACCCCCCACATCAACGGACCCCACACCCCCGACCTGGCCCGCGAGGTGAAGGACCTCGGCGCAGAGGCTCGCGACGCCGGCTGGCCCCTCGAGATCAGCGCCGCCCTCATCGGCAGCTGCACCAACTCCTCCTACGAGGACATCACCCGGGCAGCCAGCATCGCCCGAGAAGCCGCGGCGCGGGGCTTGCGGGCCCGCACCAAGCTCATGGTGACGCCGGGCTCGGAGCAGGTGCGAGCCACCATCGCCCGTGACGGCCTGCTACAGGATTTCGAGGCCCTGGGGGCCACGGTCCTGGCCAACGCCTGCGGCCCCTGCATCGGCCAGTGGGACCGCTCGGCCGAAGAGGGGCACGTGCCCGGCCAGCCGAACGTGATCGTGACCTCGTACAACCGCAACTTCCCCAAGCGCAACGACGGCGACCCTGCCACCCTGGCCTTCGTGACCTCCCCCGAGACCGTCATCGCCCTGGCGCTGGCGGGCAACCTCGACTTCGACCCCATCGACGGGACCCTCACCAACGACGAGGGTGAGGCAGTGAAGCTCCCCGTGCCCGTGGGTGTCGAGCTGCCCGAAGCCGGGTTCGATCCCGGTGAGGACACGTTCCTGCCCCCGCCCGCGGACAACACCCACGTCGATGTGAAGGTGGCGCCCGACTCCGATCGGCTGCAGCTGCTCGAGCCCTTCCCGCCCTGGGACGGCGAGGACTACGAGGATCTGCCGGTGCTGGTGAAGGCCAAGGGCAAGTTCACCACCGACCACATCTCCATGGCCGGCCCCTGGCTGCGCTACCGGGGGCACCTCGAGAACATCTCGGGCAACCTGTATCTGGGCGCGGTCAACGCCTATCCGGGGTACGAGGTGGGCCACGGCAAGAACCAGCTGACCGGCGAGACCCAGCCGTTCCCCGAGATCGCCCAGGCCTATCACGAGGCCGGCCAGCGCTGGGTGGTGATCGGCGACGAGAACATGGGCGAGGGCTCGAGCCGTGAGCACGCGGCCATGGAGCCCCGCTTCCGGCTCGGGGTGGTGGCCATCGCCCACAGCTTCGCCCGCATCCACGAGACCAACCTGAAGAAGCAGGGCATGATCCCGCTGACGTTCGCGGATCCGGCCGACTACGACCGCATCGGCGAGGACGACCGCATCGCGGTGCGTGGCCTCGACGAGCTGGCGCCGGGACGCCCGGTGACCGTGGAGGTGACCACCCCCGAGGGCGAGACCTGGTCGTTCCAGACCAACCACACGTTCTCGGCCGACCAGGTCGAGTGGTTCCGAGCCGGCTCGGCCCTCAACGTCATCCGCCAGCGCACCCAGGACCGCTAGCCGCAACCCCAAATCCGGGCCCCAGAGCGCAGAAGACTGCTCGATCGAGCACAGATTTCGCAGCGTGGGAGCGGCTCGCCGGCCCGGGTGGGTCCGGCCGCAACCCCAAATCTGTGCCCCAGCGCGCAGAAAACTGCTCGAGCGAGCACAGATTTGGGGAAGAAGGGTCCGAAAACGAGAAAGAGACCGGTCGGGGGGCAACCGGTCTCTTCTCGGATGTGCCCGA
>JBFINV010000228.1:0-4283 GCA_041611015.1 Acidimicrobiales bacterium
CACAACTACGATCCGACGGAGCGCTTCGAGTTGCTCTATGCGGGATCCGACGATCCCTTCGTGGGGCCGGTCGACTTTCTACTGCAGCCGGACGGATCGCCTCCGATCCCCGTGCGCGTCGACCTGAACGCGATCGAGCAGACGGGTTTTCCCACAGCGCTCGTCTCGAATCTGTCCATCTCCTCTCCACTGGGAGATCTGACCGGGGCCGGTGGGTTCGTGGGGCGGCACCTCGTGGCCCACCTGCGGGATGCGGGCGACGTGGTGAGCGGCACCGACCATGCGTCGGGTGGTGCCGACATCCTCGATGCCGGTGCGGTCATGGCCGAGATGCGGGCGGCGAGCCCCGAGGTCGTCTACCACCTCGCGGGCCAGGCCGACGTGGCCGAGTCCTGGCACCGCCCGGCTGCCACCTTCCGGGTCAACGCCGAGGGGACGCTCAACGTGCTCGCGGTCGCGGCCGATCTCGGCGTGCACCGGGTGGTGGTGGTGAGCAGCGCCGAGGTGTACGGGATCGTCGACCCGACGGCGATGCCGATTGCCGAGTCGGTTCCGCTCGACCCGGCCAGCCCCTACGCGGCCAGCAAGGCTGCAGCGGAGATGGTGTGCATCCAGTGGGCCAACCGGGGCCTGGGCGTCGTCCGGGCCCGGGCGTTCAACCACCTGGGTCCGGGTCAGAGCGAGCGCTTCGTGGTCGCCGCGTTGGCCGGCCGGTTGGTCCGGGCTCGGCGCAGCGGCCTGACCGCGGTCCCGGTCGGGAATCTGGGCGCCCGCCGGGACTTCACCGACGTGCGGGACGTGGTCCGGGCCTACCGCCTGCTGGCCACCCTGGCCCCGGCCGGGGGCGTCTACAACGTGTGCACGGGCGAGGACCATCCCATCGCGGTGGTGGCCGGGCTGCTGCAGGAGCGGATCGACCCCGGCATCGAGCTGATCCCGGACCCCGAGCTGCAGCGGCCGTCCGACGTGCCCGTGCTGCGGGGTGATCCGAGGCTGCTGCAGCGGACCACCGGGTGGAAGCCGGAGATCCCCCTGGCCCGCAGCCTCGACGATGTCGTGGCCGCGGCCGACGCTCCCCTGGCCACAGGCTCCGAGCAGGCTCGCTGAGGACGGACCGACGCCGATGCCTCGCGCCCTGATCACCGGCGTCACCGGCCAGGACGGCTCCTACCTGGCGGAGCTGTTGTTGGAGAAGGGCTACAGCGTCATCGGGATGGTTCGTCGGAGCAGCACCGTCAACTACGAGCGGATCGCCCATCTCCAGGACCGCATCGAGTTCTCGAACGGCGACCTGCTCGACCAGGGATCGCTCATCGACGCCCTCAAGCGGCACCAGCCCGACGAGGTCTACAACCTCGCGGCCCAGTCGTTCGTGCAGACGTCGTTCGGCCAGCCGGTGCTGACCGGCGAGACCACGGCGCTGGGTGTCACCCGGCTGCTGGACGCCATCCGCATCGTCGACCCCGAGATCCGCTTCTACCAGGCCAGCAGCAGCGAGATGTTCGGCAAGGTGCGTGAGGTCCCCCAGACCGAGGAGACGCCCTTCCATCCTCGGAGCCCGTACGGGGTGGCCAAGGTCTATGGCCACTGGATCACGGTCAACTACCGGGAGAGCTACGACCTGCACGCCTCCTCGGGGATCCTCTTCAACCACGAGAGCCCTCGCCGGGGGCTCGAGTTCGTCACCCGCAAGATCGCCCACGGCGCAGCCCGCATCAAGATGGGCCTGGGGACCGAACTGGCCCTCGGCAACCTCGACGCCAAGCGCGACTGGGGGTTCGCCGGGGACTACGTCGAGGCCATGTGGCGGATGCTGCAGCAGCCTCAACCCGACGACTACGTGGTGTGCACCGGCAGGACCCACACGGTGCGCGAGTTCTGCGAGCTGGCGTTCGGCCACCTGGGGTTGAACTACCTCGACCACGTGGTCATCGACGAGCGCTACTTCCGCCCGGCCGAGGTGGACCTGCTGGTGGGCGACGCCAAGAAGGCGATGGCCGCCTTGGACTGGCGGCCCGAGACGTCCTTCGAGGACCTGGTCACGATGATGGTCGATGCCGACATGGCGCTGCTCGAGGGCCGCCTGCGGCCCCTGTCGTGACCGCCTCGACGCCCCGCTGCGCGGTGCTCGCCGGCGGGGTGGGCGCCGCCCGCCTGCTGCGGGGCCTGGTCCGGACCGTGCCGGCCAACGAGGTCACCGCCGTCGTCAACACCGCCGACGACGTGATCCTGCACGGCCTCCACGTCAGCCCGGACCTGGACACCGTCACGTACACGCTGGCGGGCGTCGACAACGCCGAGACCGGCTGGGGTCTGGCCGGCGAGACCTGGCAGGCCCTGGCGATGGTGCGCCACTACGGCGGCCTGGACTGGTTCAACCTGGGTGACCGTGACCTGGGGACCCACCTCTTCCGGACCCAGCGCCTCCTCGAGGGGGCCCCGCTCAGCGAGGTGACCGCGGACATCGCTGCTGCGTGGGGCATCGAGGTGCGGTTGCTCCCGGTCACCGACGATCGCATCGAGACCCGGGTCACCACTGACGACGAGGGTGAGATCGGCTTCCAGGAGTACTTCGTGCGGCTCCGCCACCAGGTGCCGGTCACCGCGGTCCGCTTCGAGGGTGCGGCGCAGTGCCGGCCCGCGCCGGGGGTGCTCGAGGCCATTGCGGGCGCCGACGCGGTCATCGTGGCCCCGTCGAATCCGGTGGTCTCCATCGGCCCGCTGCTTGCCGTCCCCGGGGTGCACGAGGCCGTCCGGGTCCGTCGCGACCAGGTGGTGGCGATCTCGCCGATCGTGGCCGGCCGGGCCCTGAAGGGCCCCGCCGACAGGCTGATGCGCGAGCTCGGGCACGACCCATCCGTGGTCGGCGTCGCCGAGCTCTACAAGGACCTGGTGGGCACCCTGGTGGTGGACGAGGCCGATGCCGGTTACGCCCCCGCCGTGGAGGCGTTGGGCCTCCGCTGCGTGGTGACCGACACCGTCATGCGAAACGCCGAGGTGGCCGCCAGGCTCTGCCGCGCCGTCCTCGACGGGGCCCTCGCCCGATGAGGTTGGAGATCCTGGCCGTCGAGGGCCTGCCCGAGATCGAGCCCGGCGCCGACCTGGCGGCGCTCATCGCGGCCACCGGCGCGGTGGCCGACGGCGATGTGGTGGTGGTGACCCAGAAGATCGTGTCCAAGGCCGAGGGCCGGTTGGCGGAGGTGGACCCGGACGATCCGACGGGCCACAAGCCCGTGGTCGAGCAGGAGTCGGTACGGATCCTCCGCCGCCGGGGCGACCTGATCATCAGCGAGACCCGGCACGGCTTCGTCTGCGCCAACGCCGGCGTCGATCTCTCGAACGTGGCTCGGGGAAGGGTGGCCCTGCTGCCAGAGGACAGCGACCGGTCGGCTCGGCGCATCCGGGACGCCCTCCGCCACCGCCACGGGTTGGAGGTCGCGGTCGTGGTGTCCGACACCTTCGGGCGACCGTGGCGTCGAGGCCTCACCGACGTCGCCATCGGGTCCGCGGGGGTGGCCCCCATCGTCGACCTCCGGGGAACCCCCGACGCGTTGGGCCGGGAGATGCAGGTCACCGAGGTGGCCCTGGTGGACGAGCTGGCCGCGGCCGCCGAGCTCGTCATGGGCAAGGCCCGGGGCGTGCCGGTGGCCATCGTCCGCGGCGCCGACCCATCGTGGTTCCGGGAGGGGTCGACGGTGGCCGAGCTGGTGCGCGACCCGGCAGACGATCTCTTCCGGTGACACCCCGCGGGTTCGTCGCGGCCCCATGCTTCCCGACAAACCCCGACGTCCCTCGCGTCGCCCTCGCCGGCGCGCGTGAGGCCTGCGTCTGGCTGGAGAAAGGGGGTGGTTGGCGCGGTCGGTGACCTGGGGCCGGATGCTGTGTTCGGAAGTTCGGCTGGGAAAGAGGGGGTGGTAGCGGCGGAAAGATGATGGCGGGCGCCCGAGTGCGATGTTCGAGTGGGGCTGGAGAAGGGGGCTGGGTGGTGGTGGCCTGGTGGTTGGGGCCGGGCCGCGGCCCCCCGGGTAGCGCGCTTGGTTGGCGCCTGGGTTCCGGGTGATGAGTCGGAGTCATGGCTGGGGACTCGGGTCGCGGCGGTCGGGTGGGCTGCGGTTGGGTCGGTTGGGGGCGATCTCGTCGGGGGTGGCCGCCCGGGTGCTCCAGTGGCCGTCGGGGCCTCTGATGAGGGTGAGGTGGTGTTCGTGGAGCTCGCTGTGACAGGCAGGGCACACCAGGGCCAGCTCGTCGATGTTGGTTTCGCCTCGGGCGGGGGCGTTCCACGG
>JBFINV010000229.1:0-4279 GCA_041611015.1 Acidimicrobiales bacterium
ACCGAGGCCCCCTCGGAGCGTCCGATCCAGTTCTGCTGCATGCGCAGCACGTCGTCGGGCCAGTTCGCCAGGTCGTCCATGTCGTCGAGCAGGCGCTGGGAGTGGGCGGTGATGCGGAAGAACCACTGGGTGAGGTTGCGTCCTTCGACGAGGGTCCCGCAGCGCTCGCAGCGGCCCTGGATCACCTGCTCGTTGGCGAGCACGGTCTTGTCGTTGGGGCACCAGTTGACCGGCGCGGCCTTGCGGTAGGCCAGATCCTTCTCGTACATCTTCAAGAAGATCCACTGGTTCCAGCGGTAGTACTCGGGATCCGAGGTGTGCAGCCGGGTGCGCCAGTCGAAGGACACGCCCAGCCGCCGGAAGCCCTCGGCCTGGACCTCGATGTTGTCGTAGGTCCAGTCCCGGGGATCGCGGTCCTGGCGCAGCGCGGCGTTCTCCGCCGGCAGGCCGAAGGAGTCCCAGCCGATCGGCTGGAGCACGTTGTAGCCCCGCAGCCGGGCGAACCGGCTCAGCGCGTCGCCGATGGAGTACACCTCTGCGTGGCCCATGTGCAGGTCGCCCGAGGGGTACGGGAACATGGTGACGATGTAGCGGCGGGGGCGGTCGTCGCCGGTGTCCTCGGCGAGGCCGTCGGCCTCGAAGACCTTGCGCTCGGCCCAGACCTTGGTCCAGCGCTCGATGCTGGCATGCTGGTCGTGGCGCTCCTGCTGGGTGGTGGCGGTCTCCATCTGGCCTTCCGGGGTTGGCGGGCGATGCTCCCCACTCGCGTCCTGGGCGAGGATACCGGCCGGTCGCTGCCCGCCGGTGGCCCCTCGTGCGCCGGTCAGCCGAGGAACCGGTGGTCGACGATGGCGCCCGAGGGCGCCAGCAGCAGGGCCGTCTCACCCCGGTTGGACCACACCCCGGCCGGGGAGTCCCAGTAGATCTCGGTGGCGGCGTCGGCACCGCTGCCGGTGCGGAGCCGGATCCGACCCCCGGGCGGGAGGGTCACCTCGCCGAACACGTACCGGTTGGTGGTGGACTCGTCCCGGACTGCCCAGCCGGCCAGCTCGACCGGATCGGCCCCCCGGTTCTCCAGCTCGATCCACTCCTGGTCGAGGACCTCGTCGTCGGGCCCGGGCGGATCGGGCTCCACGTCGGCGATGACGACGGTGGCACTCGGGGGCGGGCAGTCCTCGTCCATGCCCCACATACCCAGGCGGCGACTGGCGGCGTCGGCCATGGCGTCGAGCCAGGCTTCGCCCTCGCCGTCGTGCAGCGCCAGGGCCCAGCCCCGCTCCACCAGCGCCTGGTTCACGTCCTCGCCCTCGGCTCCCAGGGCCACCAGCTCCCTGCCGAAGCGGTCGCGGCCGAAGGACTCGACCGACAGCGCCCGGTCCTCGACCAGCTCGGCCAGGGCATCGCGAGCGGCCGGGCCCTGGCAGTCGGCCAGCTCGGGGGCGTTGATGCCGATCAGCCGGGCCTCGACCAGCTCTCCCTCGATGCGCAGCTCCACCGAGTCGCCGTCGATCACCCGCTCGACCGCCGCCCCGCCGGTCACCGCCGCCGGTGAGGAGCAGGCCGCGGCGACAGCAGCGACCGCGAGCGCTGGGCGGAGGGACCGGGACACCGGGGCACCGTACCCGCGCCCGGCAGCCGGTACGGTTGGCATGCCACGCGCGAGTGGCGGAACTGGCAGACGCGCAGGGTTTAGGTCCCTGTGTCCTCGAAAGGACGTGAGGGTTCGAGTCCCTCCTCGCGCACGGCGCACGCCCATCGCCAAATCTGTGCCAGATTGCGCGGAAAACTGCCCTTTCGGGCACAGATTTGGGGTTATGGGGGGTGGTGGAGGCGTACGGTGGCCGCAGTCCTGGGTCGGCTGTTCGACGGAGGAGACCACCATGGCCATCACCGGCGTCCACGCGCTGTTCTACACACCCGAGGCCGAGGAGCTGCGTCGGGTGCTGGCCGAGGTGCTCGGCTGGGACCACGTCGACGACGGCGGCGGCTGGCTGATCTTCCGGCTGCCCCCGGCCGAGCTCGGTGTCCACCCGGGCGACACGCCCGAGCACCAGCTGTCGTTCATGTGCGACGACCTCGAAGCCACGGTGGCCGACCTCCGGGCCAAGGGGATCGAGCTCCGTGGCGAGCCCAGCGACGAGGGCTGGGGGATCGTGACCACGATGGTCCTGCCGGGCGGCCTCGAGGTGATGCTCTACGAGCCCCGCCACCAGACGCTGGTCTGAGGTCGGGGCGCCGTCCGGGTCCGAGCGGAGCCGCCGGTTCCCGGCGACGCTCGATACCCTCCGAGGCATGCCGATCCCCGGAATGCCGCCCATCCCCACCGGGCTCGAGAACCTTCCCGCCCAGCCCGGGCAGTTCGACGTCTACGCCCAGCTGCTGAGGAACCGCATCATCATGCTGGGCACCGAGGTCTCCGACGAGATCGCCAACTACGTCACCGCCCAGATGCTCTACCTGGAGGGCCAGGACGGCGACCGAGACATCTGGCTCTACATCAACTCGCCGGGTGGGTCGGTCACCAGTGGCATGGCGATCTACGACACCATGAACTTCGTCAAGCCCGACGTGGCCACCATCTGCATGGGTCTGGGGGCGTCGATGGGTCAGTTCCTGCTCTGTGCCGGGGCCCCGGGCAAGCGGTACTCCCTGCCTCACGCCCGCATCATGATGCACCAGCCCTCGGCGGGGGTGCAGGGACAGGCCGCCGACATCGCCATCCAGGCCGAACAGCTCATCTACATCAAGAAGCTCATGGCCGAGCGCATCGCCGAGCACACCGGCCAGAGCCTCGAGCAGATCCAGGCCGACTCCGAACGCGACCGATGGTTCACTGCGCAGGAGGCCAAGGAGTACGGCATCGTCGACCACGTCATCAGCCGCCGGGGCGAGGTCGACTGACAGGTTCGGCCCCCAGGGCCGTAGCCCTCAGTCGTCGATGCTGAGCGGCGTCGGCGTGGGCGTCGGCACCGCCGGGGCCTCGAAGTCGATCGAGCACCTGGCCCGGGCGTAGCGATCCAGCGCCGCTGCCGGCGCGGCCGCTTCGTCGAGGCGGGCCTGCAGCTCGCGCAGCACTTCGGCCCGGGCCCCCTCGGCGGTGGCTGCGATCGAGGTGAGCACCTCCCCGTAGACGTCGGCGATCACGCCGACCTCGGTGCTGATCTCGGTCGGAGCCAGGTCCCGGAGCTCGGACAGCTCGGCGATGGCGGCGTCGACGGCTGCTGCGTCGTCGATGTCGAGGGTGGCGACCGCCCCGCTGGGCCCGCTGGCCTGCTCCAGGGCATCACAGAACGCCATGGGGTCATCCGCGCCCGACGAGCAGGAAGCGAACAGCACGATGATCGCCAGCCACCGGGCTGGCCTGGGCTCGGGCATCGCTCAGGTGGCGGCCTCGGCTCGGGCGCGGAGATCGGCGATGGCGTGGTCGAGGCCCTCGGGGTCGTTGAACACCGCGCTGCCCGCCACGAACACGTTGGCCCCGGCCCTGGTGGCGCCGGCGATGGTGTCGGGGCCGATGCCCCCGTCGACCTCGATGTCCACGTCGAGCCCCCGCTCCACGATCCACTGACGGAGCAGCTGGACCTTCCGCTCCTGTTCGGCGATGTACTCCTGGCCCCCGAACCCCGGGTTGACGGTCATGACCAGCACCATGTCCACCAGGTGCAGCACGTTCTCGACGCTCTCGATGGGGGTGGCCGGGTTGAGGGTGACCGCGGCCCGGGCGCCCAGGTCGAGCACGCAGTTGAGAGTCCGGTCCAGGTGGCGGGTGGACTCCACGTGGATGGTGACGAGCTCACAGCCGGCCGCCACGTAGAGCGGGGCCAGCAGGTCGGGGTCCTCGACCATGAGATGGGCCTCGAAGGTGATGTCCACCAACTGACGACAGGAGCGGACGACGTCGGGGCCCAGGGTGAGGTTGGGCACGAACACCCCGTCCATGACGTCCCAGTGGATCCGGTCGGCGCGGGCCTTCTCGAGGGCCTGCAGCTCGGCGCCGAGCCGGCTGAAGTCGGCGGGCAGGATCGACGGGGCGATCTCGACGGGTCGGGGGGCGGCGTCGGCCATGCGCGTGACCCTACCCGGCCAACTGCGGACACGGCGCAACCCCTGCGACTCCAGGGCGACCGGTACGCTCGGCGGGTGGTTGCGGAGGGGCAGACGATCGAGCTGACCGTCGATCGGGTGGCCACCGGCGGCGACGGCGTGGCTCGCGACTATGCCGGCAGGGTGGTCTTCGTGCGCGGGGCGCTGCCGGGGGACGTGGCCCGGGTGCGCATCC
>JBFINV010000230.1:0-4246 GCA_041611015.1 Acidimicrobiales bacterium
CGGGATGGCCTCGACCGAACCCCAGCAGCAGACCACCCCTCCGGGGCCATGATCCGTCGGTCGGTCGCGGGCGCGATCCTCGGCGTCTCGCTGTTGGTCGGGTCCCTGGCCTGGTCCGGCTTCGTGGCCCTGCGCACCGTCTTCGACCCCGACCGGTCGGGCCAGATCGCCGACGAGCTGCTCGAGAACGACGAGGTGCGCAGCCAGATCGACGAGAACCTGGCAGGAGCGGTTGCCAACCTGATCCCGCCCGAGGTGCCGGTGTCGGACGAGGTGATCCAATCGGCCAGCACCCAGGTGCTGAACGACCCCGCCGTCGAGCGGCTC
The DNA here is from genome assembly GCA_041611015.1 of Acidimicrobiales bacterium. Lineage (GTDB taxonomy): Bacteria > Actinomycetota > Acidimicrobiia > Acidimicrobiales > UBA8592 > JBFINV01. The sequence goes on from JBFINV010000230.1 coordinate 328, forward strand.
CTGCGCCGGGCTCTGGTCGACACCCACAAGGCGTTCCTGGGTGAGGGCGACGCCCCCGAGGTCATCGACCTGACTCCGGTGGCCGCCGAAGCCCGCAGCTCGCTCGTCGCGGCCGCCCCCCAGCTCGACGTGGTCGTTCCGGAGAACCCGGTTCTGGCGGTCCCCCTGCCCACCGAGCACGTCCCGGACGCATCACCGCTGCGCAGCTTCCTGCAGACCGCGGTGCCGATCCTCATGGGCCTGTCGGTGCTCGGCGCAGTGCTGGCCCTGGTGACCACCTCGGACCGGCCCTCGATCCTGCGGCGGGCCGGCTTCTGGGCCCTCGGAACCACGGCAGTCTTCCTGGTCATCGGGCTGGCGATCCCCTGGCTGCTGCGCCAATACGCGCCCGATCAGGCCGAGGTGATCGCCGCGCTGCTCGCGGCATTGCTGCGCTCCACGCTGGTCCCCTCCATCGTCCTCGGGAGCGTGGGCGTGGCCCTGCTCGTGGCGGCCGCAGCCTGGTTCGCCGGCAGCCGGGAACCGGCGCGCCGGGCGCCTCATCCAGACGCACCTCACCGTCGCCAGGCCGCAGCCATGGACCGGGCCCGGCGCCGGCGAGCCCCGGCACCCCGGACCCGCCGGCCGACACCGAGCGCCGCTCGCAGCCAGCCCACGGCCCCGGCGCCCTCCGGCGGAGCTCGCTCGGATCCCACCCGGCGCATTCCCACCGCCTCGCCCGCCTCGCCCGGGGCCCAGCCGAGGGCGGGCCCCGTCCCGTCCCCCTATCCCGACGGGCCAGCCGGCACCGGCGCCCCGGCTCGATCCCCGTACCCGGATGGCCCCGGCGCTGCTGCCCCGGCGCCGTCCCCGTACCCAGACCGTCCTGGCGGCGGTGGCGCAGTGCCCTCGTCGAGTCGCTCGGTCTACGGCGACCCCGGGCCCGGCCCGGCCGACTGCGGCGTTCCCGGCCGTTGGGTGGAGGGCCACGGCTGGGTGGTCGACCCCAGCCACCACGGGCCCCTGCCGGCCGGCGCTCGTTGGGTGGACGGGGTGGGCTACGTGGTGCCCCGTACGCCGCCCGGAGGGGCCGAGGGCTCCGGCGGGGAGCCAGGGGCCCCCCGATAGCCTGGCGTGTCGTGGCCAGAGCCCAGTTCCAGGCGCCCCGAGGCACCCGAGACATCCTCCCGCCAGAGAGCGAGCGCCAGCGCGCCCTGGTCGACGTGTTCGCGGATCTGGCCGGTCGCAGTGGCTACGGCGAGGTGGTGTCCCCGGTCTTCGAGGACCTCGGCGTCTTCGTGCGAGTCGGCGAGAGCACCGACATCGTCACCAAGGAGATGTTCGACTTCCTCGACAAGGGCGACCCGCCCCAACACCTGGCGCTTCGTCCCGAGCTGACCGCGAGCATCTGCCGGGCCTACGCCGAACATCGGCCCACGCCGCCCTGGAAGGTCTGGTACGAGGGACCCCAGTTCCGCTACGAGAAGCCCCAGGCGGGCCGGTACCGACAATTCAGCCAGGTGGGGATCGAGGTGCTCGGCGCTGACGATCCCGCCGTCGACGTGGAGGTCATCGCCCTCGGCTGGCGCTTCTACGAGGTGCTGGGCCTGCGCCAGATACGGCTGCTGCTCAACTCCCTCGGTGATCCCGTCTGCCGTCCCGTCTACCTCCGGGCCCTGGCGGAGTGGTTCGGCGACCACGCCGACGAGCTGTCGGAGCAGTCTCGCGAGACCCTGGCGAAGAACCCGCTGCGAGTGCTGGACTCCAAGCGACCCGAGGACGAGCCTCTGATCGCCGCGGCGCCGGTCATGGTGGATTTCCTGAACCCCGAATGCGCCGAGCACTTCGCCGGGGTCACCTCCGGTCTGGAGGCTCTCGGAATCCCCTACGAGATCTCGCCCCGGCTGGTGCGGGGTCTCGACTACTACACCCGTACGACCTTCGAGTACGCCGCGGACGCCCTGCAGACCGCCCAGAACGCGGTGGGCGGCGGCGGCCGCTACGACGGCCTGGTCGAGGATCTCGGTGGGCCCGCCACGTCCGGGATCGGGTTCGCGTTGGGCGTCGACCGCATCCTGCTGGCGTGCGACGCAGAGGGGGTCTTTCCCCCACCGGCGCCGGCGGTGCAGGTGTTCGTGGTCGACATGACCGACGGGAGCCACGCCACCGCCATCGCCGACGAGCTGCGCACCGCGGGGCTGGGCGCGGACCGCAGCTTCGGTGGGCGCTCGCTCAAGGCCCAGATGAAGGTGGCCGACCGCTCCGGGGCCAGGCTGGCGGTGCTCGTGGGCGACGACGAGCTGGCCGCCGGGACGGTGACCGTTCGCGACCTCCGCGGGGAGGGCGACCAGCAGCAACTGCCCCGCGACGACCTGGCGGCCGCCCTCGCCCGCCTGCTCGACACCCTCGACCTCCCAGCTTCGGAGAGCCAACCATGACCATGCGCACCGACTACTGCGGTGAGCTCCGAGCGGCCGACATCGGCCGGACCGTGACCGTGTGCGGGTGGGTCGACACCCGGCGGGTCCACAGCGAGCACCTCGCCTTCGTGGACCTGCGTGACCACACCGGCGTCGTCCAGTGCGTGGTCGACGAGAAGCTCGACTTGCGCAGCGAGTACGTCGCCGCCATCACTGGCGTGGTCCGGGCCCGGATGGAGGGCAAGATCAACGAGAACCTCGCCACCGGCGAGGTCGAGATCGGTGACTCGGTCGTGGCGATCCTGAGTGAGGCCGAGCCCCCGCCCTTCCCCATGCACGAGCGCACCGAGGTGGACGAGACCATCCGCCTCCGGCACCGGTACGTGGACCTGCGCAAGCCCCGCATGCAGCGGAACCTGCGGACCCGGGCGCTCGTGAACTCAGCGCTGCGTGGCGCCATGGAGCGGCAGGGCTTCGTGGAGATCGAGACCCCGATGCTGATCGCTTCCACGCCCGAGGGCGCCCGTGACTTCGTGGTGCCCTCGCGCCTGCACCCCGGCACCTTCTACGCTCTGCCCCAGAGCCCGCAGATCTTCAAGCAGCTGTGCATGGTGGGCGGGTTCGACCGCTACTACCAGATCGCCCGCTGCCTGCGTGACGAGGACCTGCGGGCCGACCGCCAGTTCGAGTTCATGCAGCTCGATCTCGAGGCCAGCTTCGTCACCCAGGACGACGTGTTGGGCTTCGTCTCCGAGGCCGTGGCCGACGCCACCGAGGCGGTCGCGGGCGAGCGTCCCGTCGACATCCCGAGGATGAGCTGGCGGGAGGCCATGGAGCGCTACGGCTCCGACAAGCCCGACATCCGCTTCGGTATGGAGCTGGTCGAGATGTCCGACATCTTCGAGGGCACCGAAGCCAAGGTGTTCGCAGTCGAGTGCGTCAAGGGCATCCTCTACGAGGGCGGGGCCGAGACCCTCGGACGCAATGTCATCGACGCCCTCACCGACCAGTGCAAGCGCTGGGGGGCCAAGGGCCTGGCCTGGTTCCGGGTGGGGGAGGGCGGGGCTCTGGACGGCGCGCTCACCAAGTTCATGTCCGACCAGGAGCTGCAGGCGGTGCCCGAGCGGCTCGGTGCCCGCGCCGGGGACATGGTGTTGATGATCGCCGCCGACCGCCGCACCGTGAACCACGTGCTCGGCCTCCTGCGCCTCGAGCTGGGCCGCCCGCCGGTGAACGAGGGGGGTCACCACTTCCTCTGGATCACCGACTTCCCGCTGTTCGAGGCCGTGTCCGAGACCGGGACCCCCATCCCGGCGCACCACCCGTTCACCATGCCCCACCCCGACGACGTCGACTACCTGGTGCGCGGGGGCGGCGAGTCGCTGCTCAAGGTCCGCTCGCAGTCCTACGACCTAGTGCTCAACGGCTGGGAGCTCGGCTCCGGCAGCGTGAGGATCCACGACCCCGAGATCCAGAGGCGCGTGTTCGCCGCGCTCGGCTTCACCGACGAGGAGGCGCAG
>JBFINV010000231.1:0-4228 GCA_041611015.1 Acidimicrobiales bacterium
CTCGCCGAACTCCTCGGTCTCGTCGAACTCGTAGTCCAGGTAGCCGAGCATGTGACCCAGGTACACCGCCGGCTGGTTGACCCACAGCAGCCCGCACTCGACCGAGCCCACCGCGGCGATTGCCTCCTCGTGGCCGTGGATGAACACGCTGATGTCGGGCCGGGTCCCGAAGATCCAGCGGCAGAGGTTCACGGCGCCGTCGTTCAACCAGCGGGCGTCGTCGTGGACGGGGGTGCCGTCGGGGTGGATGGTCACGAAGCTGGAGGCGCAGGCCTCGTCCCAGTACATGCCGTAGGGGTGGGTCAGGTAGTGCTCGGTGCCCGGCACCCGGGCCCCGATGGCCCCGTTGACGAGGTCGCTCATGCCGTAGAGGTCGACAGCGCGGTAGAGCGCAGCCAGCTCCACCCGCGTGACCCACTCCTCGGCGGAGTAGATGCTGCGATCGGGCGGGTCCATGGCTGCGCCGGACTCGACGAGGTCACTGAGGTCGGTCACGCCGGATACCTCTTGTGTTTCGCTTCACGAAACGTTTCGTGATACCGTCCACGTTAATGAGCGCTGCGACCGACCGCAAGCCGCCGGTCTCGCCCCAGACCGTGGCCGTCGTGGAGCGGGCCTTCTTCGTCCTGCAGGCGGTGGCCGCCGAGCCCCAGGCGGTGGGCGTGCGGGAGCTGGCCCGCCGGACCGCGCTCTCCCCGGCCACGGTGCTGCGCCTGGTGCGGACCCTGCAGGCGCTGGGCATGGTGGAGCGCCGGCCCGACGGATCGATCACCCTCGGTGCCGGGGTGGGAACCCTCACCGGTGCCCGGCCGCCCATACCCACTGCCGAGCAGTTCGTGCCCGTACTGGGCCGGATCGTCGAGGCCTTCGGCGAGGGCGCCACCGCAGCTGTCGACCACGGCGACGAGACCCTGTTCCTGGCCCACGTGCCTGCCCCCTCGGCGGTGCAGGTGACCGACGTGACCGGCGACCGCTGGCCTGCGCACACCACCGCATCGGGTCTGGTGCTGATGGGAGGCTGGCCCGAGGAACGTCTCGAGCGCTACTTGTCCGGCGACCTGGCCTGGGACGCACCGAAGACGGTGACGGACCCCGCCCGCCTGCGCCGGCGGGTCGATCAGGCCCGAACCGCCGGCTACGCCTGGAGCGTCGAGGAGCTGGTTGCCGACGCTGCCGGCCTGGCCGTGCCGGTGCAGGACGCCGAGGGGGCCATCGTGGCCGCGGTCGGCCTCTACGCGCCGACCTACCGGCTCCACCCCGATCTGGACGAGCTGGCCGACCTCCCCGATCGGCTGGTCCGCCTGGTGGCCGGCCTCACCCCCGCGCTCGTGGGTCCAGGCGCCGGGGCCACCTAGCTCGGTGCCCTCCCGCCAGCCCAAATCTGTGCTCGAAAGCGCACAAAACTGCCAGATCCGCCACAAATTTCGGGGCAACGGCTCGACCGCCAGCCCCGACCGCTGGCACCGCGCCTCGCCCCCAGCCCCGAAATCTGTGCCCGAAAGCGCACAAAACTGCTAGATCCGCCACAAGTTTCGGGCTACGCGGCGGCGGTGTCCACCTCGGCGATCTCGATGCGGCCACTGGTGCCGGCCTGGTCCGCGAGAACCCCGGTCGCGACGAAGAGGGTGCGCCCGTCCGGGCCTCCGAGGGCGCAGGTGATCCCGGGGGCCGATGTGGTGACGCGGTCGGCAACCGTCCCGTCGGCGTCGAAGCAGCACACCTCCGTCGAGAGCGGGTTCCCCACCCAGACCTGCCCAGCCGCGTTCACGCAGATCCCGTCGGGGGCCACCGGGCGGCTCATCAGCGTCGGGATGTCGTCGACGAACCCGAGCTCGTCGAAGGCGTGGAAGTCCGCTCTCTCGTCCAGCGACCCGTCGGCACCGATGCGCAGCGCCGAGATCCGACCGCCCAGGGTCTCGGCCACCAGCAGGTGTCCGTCGGGTGACACCACCATCCCGTTGGGCATGCCGAGCCCGGTCGCGGCGATCTCGGGGACCCCACCGAGCGGGACCCGGATGACGTGACTCTCGACAGGGGTCTCGACGCCGAACTCGAAGCCGTTGTCACCGAGGTAGGCGGTCCCGTCGGCAGTGACGGTCATGTCGTTGGGGAATCGGGCGACCGAGGCCAGGTCGGCGTAGGGCTTCACGTCTCCGTCGTCGGTCACTCGCAGCAGGGCCCGGTCCTGCATCGAGACCACGAGCAGATCGCCGTCGGGCAACCAGCCCAGCCCGGATGGCATCGCGATCTCGGCGATCGCCCGGACAGACCCACGCAGGTCCGTGGCGTACACGCCCTGGCGGCCGAAGACGTCGCTGTAGTACAGCTCGCCGTCGTGCCAACGGAGGCCTTCGGGCCAGCCGATGCCGTCGACCAGCGCGGTTGTTGCTGTCATCGTCCTACCTCCTGGGGCTCGCCGATCCGGGTGCGCTCGCTGTCGGCGCCCCAGAAGTAGAGGCTCTGACCGCTGAGGGTGCCGGCGGTCCAGGCCTCGAAATCCGCCGGGGTCATGGTGTGCCACGGCGGGGTGCGCTCCACCTGGTCCCGACCGATGCGGCGCCCGAGCTCGACCAGGGCCTGGCCGCTGCGGCTGCGGTCCTCGTCGTAGGCAGCCAGCAGCGACTCCCACTCGCTGTGGCTCGCGCCCAGGGTCTCGAGGAGGCGGGCGTCCTGGAGTGCCTTGGTGGCCCCCGAGCCGGTGTGGGGTCGCGACAGGGTGGCGGCGTCGCCGATGAGGGCGATCCGGCCCCGGGTGTAGGTGTCGACCGCCTCGTCGTAGATGGGCTGGATCGAGACCTCGTCACGAGGGCTGCTGAAAACCGGCCGGAGCCGGGGCGGGATGTGGTCGCCGAGCAGCTGCTCCAGCTGGGCAAAGCACTTCTCGCTCACCTCGCCCGGCGGGATCGACGACGGGCCCTCGATCGTCAGGTCGTCGGGGCTGGGCCCGTAGATGGCCCAGTTGACCCGGAGCTGGTCGAGGGTGGTCGCGTGGAAGTCCGGGATGGGGTACATCACCCCGTGGCCGCCGTCGAAGCCCACGGTGATCCACTCCCTGCTGTCGAGGACCTCTTCCCAGGCGTCGCGGTCGGTCAGCTCGTCGGCGGGGAAGTTGCCACGCCACAGGATGTAGCCGGCGTAGCGGGGAGCGCTGTAGGGGTGGAGCTCCGAGCGCACCGCGGAGCGATAGCCGTCGGCGCCGAACAGCACGTCGAAGGACAGCTGGGCTCCGTCGGCCAGGTCCACTCTGACCCGGTCGCCGTGGTCGGCGACCGCGGTGACCTGGGCGCCGTCCAGATAGTCGGCCGCGCCGATGTTGACGCGCAGCCCCCGCCAGAGCTCGCCCCAGTTGTTGGTGGTCGCAGGTCCGGGCTGGATCCAGCGGCAGTCGCCGCCATGGCTGCCGTCGGCCACCACCCACCGCCGACCCGCTGCGCCCCAGGCCAGGAAGTTCGCCGGCAGGTAGCCGCTGGCCACCAGCTCTTCGCGCAGGACGACGGGGATCGCGATCCCGGAGCCCCGGTCCTTCAGGCCGGTGCTGGATCGCTCGAGGATGGTGACGTCACAGCCCAGCCGACCCAGCGCGATGGCGGTGGCGCACCCGGCGATGCTCCCACCGATGATGCCGACCCTGCTTCCCGCGATGTCCATGTCGGCCCCCCTCTTTCTCTACGGTGTACAGATATCTATACTTTGTAGAGTTGAACCGGTCAACCCCCTCATGGAGTAGCCCGTGATATCACCTCGGCGCCAGCGCCGCGACCTGAGGATCACCGAGGTGGTGGATCGCGCCATCGAGATCGCTCAGGCCGAGGGTGAGCGGGGGCTCACCATGCGCCGCCTGGCCGAGGCCTGCGAGGTGACCCCGATGGCGCTGTATCACCACGTGGAGAACAAGGAGGCCCTGCTCACCGCCATCGTGGACCGGGTGGTCGCCGACGCCATCGGCGACTTCGGCGACGCAGACCGGCACTGGCGCGACGACTTGGTGGCATTCCTGTCCCGGTTCCGCGGCGGATTCATCGACCACCCCACCGCGGCGCAGGTGTTCCTGCGCCGCCCCGTGCTGAGCGAGGCCCTGGCCCGCTGCACCGAGCTGATGTTCGCGGCGTTCGAGAAGGCCGGCCTCGAGGGGGCCCGGATCGCCGAGGCCACCGACGCCGTGGTGCTGCTGACCATGGGGTCGATCGCCAACGACCTCACCCGCCCGCCCGACGTCCGTCACGCGCTC
>JBFINV010000232.1:0-4218 GCA_041611015.1 Acidimicrobiales bacterium
ACCAGGCGAACACCGGGGTCCCGGTCGGCTCGTCGACGGTGCCCGTGGGGCCCACGGCCACCGCCGCGGCCGCGTGGTCCGGGGTGGAGAAGATGTTGCACGACACCCAGCGCACCTGGGCCCCGAGGGCCCGCAGGGTCTCGATCAGCACCGCGGTCTGCACCGTCATGTGCAGCGACCCCGCGATGCGGGCCCCGGCCAGGGGCTGGTCGTCGCCGTACTCGGCGCGCAGGGCCATGAGCCCCGGCATCTCGTTCTCGGCGAGGTCGATCTCCTTGCGGCCGAACGGCGCCGCGCTCAGATCGGCGACCTTGAAATCGTGTCCTGACATCGCTGGGGTTCCTCCGGGGAAGCGCACGGGTTCGGATCGCGGCGAGCTGGGGTCATCCGACACCGGTCTCGAGCAGCCCGTCCAGCGGCCGCTCAGTGTACCGTCGGGCCTACCCCGACCTGGTGAGTCAGCTCAGCTCGATCGGCAACAGCTCGGCAACCAGGGCCAGCTCCTCGGCGGAGAACGGGCCGTGGTCGGAATCGCTCGACGAGCCGACCAGCACCGCGGCCACCGCTTCGGCGAAGTCGCCGGCGCCGGACCCGAAGTCGCTGGGGCCCGAGCTCGGCCACCAGGTGGCCTCGATGCCGCGGGCGTCGAGCCAGCGCTGGCGGGCAGCGTCGTCGAGGTACATCACGTCGAGGGCGTGGCCGATCTCGTGGGCCAGCACCTCGGCCACCGCCTCGGGGGTGTCGGCGTCGGAGACGTACACGCTGATCGTCCGGGTGACGGTGTTGGTGTTGCCCCGGTAGCCGTCGCGCTCACCCGCGTAATCGAAGTGCCAGTCGTCCAGCAGCGAGACCACGGGCTGGGACACGAGCGACAGCGCCGCGGCCCCCACCGACTCGGGGTCCCCGAGCTGGTACTCGATGCCGTCGCCGCTGGGGCGGCTCCGGACCACGGCGATTGCACTCCCCACCTCCGCACCGCCGGCGCCGAGCGGTCGGACCTGGGGGCGCTCGCCCGCAGGCAGCTCGACCAGCACCAGGCTACCGACGGCCGTCAGGCCGACCAGCAGGCCGGCAGCGGGGATGGCCAAGCGGTGGCGGACCCGGGAGAACCAGGGGGTGACCTCGCCGGGCAGCATCAGCTCGACCAGGCGCCGCTCCACCTCGGCGATGTTCCGTTCCAACGCCTTCGCCAGGGTCTCGAGGTCGTCGGTTCGCAGGGCCAGCTCGCTGCCGGGCTCGAGGCCACGCATCAGGTACAGCAGCGAGAGGTACCGACCCAGGATGTCGTCGAAGCCGGCGTGGGGCGGCAGCACCTTGGTGTTCGCAGCCACGAACATGGCCCCGTGGTGGAGGTCCACCACCAGCTCCGAGCGGTCGGGGACCAAGGTCCCCGAGACCGCGCCGTACGCGGCCATCAGCCGGTTGACCTGGTCGTCGGTCAGGGCCAGCTTCCCGTGCTCGATCTGGCGCAGCTCAGCTGCCGAGAACGGCAGGTCGCTCTGGACCCGCAGCTCATCGATGGTCAGGCCTCGGCGGGTCCGATGGTCGGTGAGGAGGGCGCCGAATCGGGTGGGCGGGACCAGCGACGCCTCGGGGCTCACTTGACGAGCACGAGCATGCCGGCGGGCGTCGGACCCACCAGCAGGCCGGCCGCGGGCACCACCAGGCGGCGGCGCATCCGCTCGGCCTGCTCGCCCACCAGGGCCGTGTCCTGGCTCATGATCCGCTCGAGGACCACGACGATGTCCTCCTCGGTGCGGTTGAAGGCCGAGGCCAGCATCGCGGTGTCGTCACCGCGCAGGGGAAGGGCCTCACCCACGGGGCGGTTCCGCAGCAGGTACAGCAGCGCCACGTAGCGCTGGAGCACCGCCACCACCAGATCGTCGTCGAACTCGTCGGGGCCGGGGCCCACGTCCTCGTCGTCGGCGATGATCAGCCGTGACCGCTGTTGGGTCGGCGGGGTGGAGTTGAACTCGTAGAGCAACCCCAGAGCCTCGATGGTGCCGTCATCGAGCCGCACCGTCCCGGACTCGATGGCCTCCAGGTCCGCCTCGGTGAACCGCCCCATCGAGCGGCGAGCCATGTCCGCGACCGTGTAGCCGTAGAGCTCGCGCCGATCGGCCAGGAGGGCACCCAGGCGGCGCTGGGGCACGAGCCCCAGGTTGGTGGACATCGTGGTCGACATGTACCGAGAATCGGCACCGCCGACTGGTTCTTGAGCCCCAGGCCACACCGTTCCGAGGTCCCGGCCCCGGGTTTCAGGGCCAGGGTTCAGAAGGTGGGGCCGATCCCCTCGGCGTCGGCCTTGGCCAGGAGGCGGTCGTGCTCGGTGTCATCGACCGTGGTGGCCTCGTCGACGAGCATCACCGGGATGTCGTCCTCGATGGCGTAGGACCGCTTGAGCCTGGGGTTGTAGAGGATGTTCTCGTCGGCGAAGTACAGCAGCGGGCCCTTGTCCTCGGGACACGCCAGGATCTCGAGCAGTCGTGCGTCCAACGCCATGGCGCGGCAGTGTACCGATCAGCCGCACATGACGGAGCGGACCTCGGCCACCCGGGCCTGAACGTCCTCCTCGGTGCGCGCCTCGAGGTTGAGCCGGAGCAGGGGCTCGGTGTTGGACGGCCGCAGGTTGAACCACCAGTCGCCGTGGTCCACGGTCAAGCCGTCCAGGCGGTCCTGTTCGGCGCCGGCGTAGTGGGCGGCCACCCGCTCGATCACCGCCTGCTGGTCGTCGACGACGGTGTTGATCTCGCCCGATGCCGCGTAGCGACGATACGGGGCGCAGAGCTCCGACATGGAGACGCCGGCCACGCTGAGCTGCTCCAGGATGACGAGGGCGGCGATCAGGCCGGAGTCGGCCCGATAGTTCTCCCGGAAGTAGTAGTGGCCGGAGTGCTCACCTCCGAACACCGCGCCGGTCTCGGCCATGAGGGCCTTGATGAAGGAGTGACCCACCCGGCTGCGCACCGCCACCCCGCCGTGCTCGGCGATCACCTCCGGGACGACCTTCGAGCAGATGAGGTTGTGGATGACGGTGGCGCCCGGATGCTTGTCGAGCATGCCTGCGGCCACGATGGCGGTCGTGAGCGAGCCGGAGATCGGCTGGGCGGCCTCGTCGACGAGGAACACCCGGTCGGCGTCACCGTCGAAGGCCAGCCCCACGTCGGCACCGGTCCCGAGCACCCGGGCCTGCAGGTCCCGCAGGTTCTCCACGTCGATCGGGTCCGCCGGATGGTTCGGGAAGGTGCCGTCCAGCTCGCCGTAGAGCACCTCGAGTTCGAAGGGCAGCCCGTCGAACACCGCCGGCACCACCAGCCCCCCCATGCCGTTGGCGGTGTCGGCGACGATCCTGAGGGGCGCCAGGGCATCGACGTCCACGAAGCTGTGGGCGTGCGCGGCGAAGTCGTCGAGCATGGCCTTCGACTCCACCGTGCCCGTGTCCACCGCCGGCTCGACCCCGGCCGACGCGAGCTGCTTGATCTCGGCCAGCCCGCTCTCGAGCCCGACGGGTGCCGCGCCGGCTCGGCAGAGCTTGATCCCGTTGTACTCGGCGGGGTTGTGCGAGGCCGTGAACACCGCGCCCGGGAGGCCCAGGGAACCCGAGGCGTAGTAGAGCATGTCGGTGGAGGCCAGGCCGATGGTCACCACGTCCACACCGCAAGAGGTCACCCCGTCGGTGAACGCCGGGACCAGCTCGGCGCCGGAGGGCCGCATGTCGTGGCCCACGACGATGGCTCCGAGCTCGGGTTCCTCCTGCCGCATGAGGGTGGCGAACGCAGCGCCGATCCGCCGGCTGAGCTCGGCGTCGAGCTGGTCGGGATACAGGCCGCGGATGTCGTAGGCCTTGAAGATGGCGTCGAGCTCGGTCATGGGCCTAGAGCATGCCGGCGAGCCCGAGCGCCGCCGCATCGTCGTCGAACAGCAACAGCGCCGCGACCGTGGTGGCGTTGAAGCCCGTGTGCGCCCAGATCGGGAGCCCCAGACGGCCGGAACGCTGCGCCAGCACCGCGAGGAGGACCCCGACGCAGAACAGGGCGGGGAACAGGATCAAGCTTCCGTGCACGGCCCCGAACAGCACCGACGACATCAGCACCGCCACCGTGAGGTTCCACCGGGGCGAGCTGGTGTCGGGGCGAACCGGACCCGGCAGCGCTTCGAGCCAGGGCAGGTTGCGGCGCTTCTTGAATGCCTCGAACGTCAGCCCCCGGAAGAAGAGCT
>JBFINV010000233.1:0-4154 GCA_041611015.1 Acidimicrobiales bacterium
ACGAGGAGCAGAAGCTGCCGAACCCGTGGGTGGGGTGGACCTGGGCATCGGCGGGCAGCTCGTCGGCGAGCCGGCGCACGGAGCGGTACTGGGCCCGGGTGAGCTCCTCGGTGGCCTCCTCGGCGACCAGGTCCGTCCGCCCGACAGTGCCGTAGAGCATCGAGCCGCCGGTGAACACGGCCACGACCCTCCCGTCCTCGACGACCGCGTAGGACAGGTGGTGCGGGGTGTGGCCGGGGGTGTGCACCGCACGCACGACGACCTCGCCGACGGTGATCTCCTCGCCGTCATCGGCCGGGGTGTGCTCGTACTCGACGTCGGCCCCGACGGGCACGACGTAGGTGGCACCGGTCGAGCGGGCCAGCTCCAGGCCGCCGCTCACGTAGTCGTTGTGGAGGTGGGTCTCGAACACGTGGGTCACCCGGACGCCCCGGTCGGCGAGGACCTTCTCCACCCGATCGATGTCGCGCTGGGGGTCGATGACGGCAGCGACGTCTCCGGACACCAGCACGTAGCTGCGATCCCCGAGCGACGGGGTCTCGATGGTGACGATCTCCACGTTGGCTCCTCTCGTCGTGGTCGCGAGGTGCACGTCTGCGAACGGACGCCCTGTCGGGCTACCCCGGGTCGCCGACGGCAAATCGTCAGCCGGACAGCTGGCGATGCTCCTCGACCACGTGAGCCGCCCGGAGCAGCCTGACCGGCGGCGAGGCCGACTCGTCGGCGAGGCTGCGGCCGACCAGCGCGAAGCCATGGGTGCTGGCCTGCGCGGCGAGGGCCGGCAGCAGGTCGCCGCCCTGTTCGTCCAGGCCCCGCTCGGCGACCTGCAGGACCCGTCCACCGAGCCGCTCCAGCGACGAATTCGGGGCCGGCGTCCCAGCCGAGTGGAGCCGCCGGCGGCCCCGACCGCGCCGTTCGGCAACGTCGTCGAAGGCGAGCACGTGGAGACGCCCGTCGGCGATGGCGCTGATCGGCGTGAGCAGGGCCCGCCCCGCCTCGGTCCACATGCGGCCGACCACGTGGCTGACCGGTCCTGCCCCGAGCCGTTCGACCGCCTCCACCGTGCCCGCGGCCACCGCGCTCCAGCCGATGACCGCAGTGAGCTCGCGGCCCCGGGATCGGAGCCGCCAGTCCAGCCGCTGAGCCACCTCGTCGAAGGTGGCCGGCCCGGCCTGGTCCACGGCGATCACGGACCAGCGTCCCCGGCGCTCCCCACGCAGCCGGCTCGCCGGCTCCGGCGACGACCCGTCCCAGGCCGCCGGCGTGAGCTCGGACGGGACCCAGGCTCCCTGCAGGGTCGCCCGGGTCCTGCTGCCGGTGGAGATCCGGCCGCTGCTGCTGACCGAGGCGTTCGCCAGCCGGAGCCGGTGCCCGCCGATGCTCTGCAGGCTGACCGAACCCTCCCAGCCGAGCAGCTCCGCGTGCATCCCGCCAGCGGTCGGGACCGCCCCCGGCCGGGCCTGACCCACCTCGAGGAAGCGGCCCCGCGCCGGCTCGTAGAACACCCCGGTGATCCCGGCGTAGCCGGACATGGTGGACCATGGGTAGGCCCCGAGTCCGAGCAAGTCGAGGGACCCCGCCTCGTGATACTCCGAGCGAGCCGTTCCCACCAGCCACTCCGGGAGCAGTTGGTCGTGCTCCAGCCGGGCTGCGGTGGCCTCTGCGAGGGTGTGGAGCAGGGCCAGGTCGGCGAGCAGCTGACCGGTGTCCGCGGCCGCGTTCCGCTCCACCAGCTGGTCGATCCCGGTGGCGATGCGGGCCGCCAGCTGGGCCAGCCGGTGCAGCTGCGCCCCCCGGGCCCCGACGGAGAGGGAGTCGAAGCGCTCGGCCAGGGCGGGCGACAGGTGAGCGATGCCCACCGAGATCGCGTCCACCGCAGCGCGTCGGGCCGCCTCGACCGCCTCGGTCCGGCCCGCCGCCTGCACCGGCCGCGGCGCCGGTCGATCGACCTCCGGCAGCTGGTGCCCGCTGCGCACCCGCAACAGCAGCAACGCCAGGGTGATCTGGCGCCGGTCCTGAGCCGACGACGGGTCACAGAACGCCGATTCCAGCGTCGGACCCATGAACCGGACCGCGGTGCCGGGCAGCTCCACCACCACCGGCGGGCCCAGGCGCACCGCGATCTCCTGGAGGTCCAGGCCCTCGAGCCGCGCCACAGCCCACCGCAGACCGCCCCTGCCCGCGAAGCGCCCGAGCTCGGCGTCGTCGACCTCCGCCAGGGTCTCGACGGAGGCGGCACCACCGTCGCGCTCACCATCGGCGCCGTGCCGCAGGTGGAGGATCGCAGCCAGCAGGTGCTGACAGGGGCCGACGGTGGGGCAGGTGCAGGAGCCGCTCGCGATACCAGCGCCGGCGGCGAAGGTCACCGCTTCCTCCCCGACGTGCACCACCGTCGTCTGCCCGTCCTCGGACGCCATCGTGACCGGACCGAGCTTCGCGGCTCGACGCACCAGACCTGCGCTGGCCAACGCCGCCAGGGCCTCGTCGTCGAAGCCGGCAGCCTCGGCTCGGATCGACCCGCTCACGAGACCTTCTCGCTGAGCCACACGCCGAACTCGCTCGGGGTGAGGGCGGCGATCTCCATCCCGGCCCCGGTCAGGAGCTGCGCGGTCCGCCGATCGTGAGCGGGCTCGGCCCTCGAGTCGAGCGCGGCCAGGCCCAGCTGGGTGACCCGCGCCGAGGCCAGCCGGCGGACGGTGGCCACCAGATCGCTGACGGAGCCTCCCTCGTGGAAGTCGGTGATCAGGGTGATCACGGTGCGGGTGGGGTTGTCGACGAGCTGCTCGCAGTAGCGCAAGGCCTGCGCGATGTCGGTGCCCCCGCCGAGCTGGACGCTCATCAGGACCTCCACCGGGTCGTCGGCCAGGTGGCTCAGGTCCACCAGGCTGGTGTCGAAGAGCACCAGCCGCATCCGCAGGAAGGGCAGCCGGGCCAGGATGCCGGCCAGGATCGCGCTGTGTATGACCGAGTCGGCCATGCTGCCGCTCTGGTCGATGCACACGATGACGTCCCAGCGGTGGCGGATCTGGCTGCGGTCGAAGAACCGCAGCTCCTCGACGAGGAGCTTGCGACGTTGCGGATCCCAGGTCCCCAGGTTGGCCTCGATCGTGCCCTCGGCGTCGAAGGTGGCGAGGTCCGGGACCAGGCTGCGCCCGAAGCGGTTGATCCGGCCGGCGAGGACCGAGCGGACCTCGGTCTCCAGGCGCCGGGTGATCTCCTCCACGACGGCGGTGATGATGCGCCGCAACGGCGCCAGCACGCTCGGCGGGAGCTGGTTGCGCAGCGCCAACAGCGAGCGCATCAGCTCGTAGCTCGGCTCCAGCCGCCCGACGGCATCGGGGTCGGCGAGGAGCTCGCCGAGCCCGAACCGGTCGATGGCCTCGACCTCGACGATCTCGCACACGTCACGGGGGAACAGGTCCCGCAGCTCGTCGAGCCACTCCAGGGGCGAGAGCTCCGACGGATCGAGGCCAGCACTCCGCTCGGCGTCGCCACCCCCACCCCGGCCCCCCCGTCCCGCGTAGAGCCGACCGTAGAGGTACTCCATGACCCGATCGACCCGCTCGGCTTCGGCTCCCACCGGGGGCCCGAGGCGGTTGTCCGCGTAGCGCCCGAGCACCAGCCGCCAACGCTCGCTGGTGGCGGTCACGGCCGCGCCGCCCACGCCAGCCCGTCCTCGCGCAGCAGGTCGGCGATCGTGGTGTCCCGCTCGAGGTTGGCGAGCATGACCCCCTCGTCGAGGTCGGTCACCACCGGTACCGCACCGCCACCGACCAGCTCGGCCACCCGGTCGGTCTCCCGGGGGGTGAGGGTCGCGAACGCCGAGCGCAACCCCGGGAGCCGGCGCCGGAACTCGCCGTCGTCCCAAATACCGATCAGCTCGTCGAGGACGGCGATGAGGCCGTCGACCTGCCAGGTGGCCTCCCGCGCGGACAGCATCAGGCCCCGCAGGAAACCGGCGGCGTCGTGGCCGGCCTCGGTCCCGAGCAACCGGCCCCGGCCCGCTCGGACCACGTCGTCGTCCCCGATGCGCCGCTCGGACCACAACAGCCCCAGCGCCACGCCGGCCAGTGCGGGCGCCAACCGCCGGCCGTCGAGCCGCTCGACGGCGTCCCAGAACAGCGCCGGGTCGAGGTCGGCCCCTTCGGCGCCCG
>JBFINV010000234.1:0-4147 GCA_041611015.1 Acidimicrobiales bacterium
CGAGCTCACGGCGGTCGAGCACCTCCACGGCCACCACGTCGTGCCGGTGCCCGAGGCGGGACAGGGGCTGTTGCCAGCCGTCGGGCGCGAGGAAGTCCGACACCACCACGACCAGGCCCCGCCGCCGAGCCTGGATCCCCAGGCGGTGCAGCCCGGCGCCGAGGTCGGCGCTGCCCTGGCTCCGGGGTGCGGTGGCCACCCGGTGCAGGATCGCCATCAGATGCAGGCGCCCCTGGGCTGCGGGGACGCACTGCATCCCGTCGGCCCGCATGACGACCGCGCCCACCCGGTTGCCCACCCGGGCGGTGAGCATGCCGATGGCGGCAACCGCGGACAGGGCCAGGTCCCGCTTCTCCTGGGAGGCGGTGCCGAAGTCCAGGCTGGGCGACACGTCGACCAGCATCTGGGTCTCCAGCTCCCGGTCGGCGATGGTCTCCCGGACGTGGGTCTGCTGGGTGCGGGCGGTGACGTTCCAGTCGATGCGGCGCACGTCGTCGCCGGGGACGTACTCGCGGGTCTCGCCGAGCTCGGACCCGTGTCCGGGGACGATGCCCCGGTAGTCGCCCTGCAGGAGGCCGTCGAGACGGATGCGCACGTCGAGCTCGAGCCGGCGCAACAGCTCCCGGGTGGCCGGGGTGCCCCCCAGGGCGGGGGCGGTGGAGGTCACCACGGCACCTCAGGCGCTCCGCAGAGGCGAGGTGGGGTCCTGGCTGGGGGCGATGCGCGGCGCAGGCACGGTGCTGAGGATCCGGTTGATGAGCAGGTCGGTGGTGAGGTCCTGGGCCAGGGCCTCGTAGGTCAGCACGATCCGGTGCCGCAGGATCTCGGGGGCCACGTCGAACACGTCCTGGGGGAGCAGGTACTGGCGGCCTCGCAGCAGGGCCAGGGCCCGACCGGCGGCGATGAGCCCCAGGCTTGACCGGGGGCTGGCCCCGTAGGCGATCAGCTCGGTGAGGTCGCCGAGATGGTAGGCCGCGGGCTGGCGGGTGGCCATGGTCAGGCTGACCGCGTAGTCGATGACACCCCGGTCCACGTAGAGCTCGCGCGCCGCCTGCTGCAGGTGGGCCAGGTCGTCGAGGTCGAGCACCTGCACCGGCTCGGGCGGCTCCACCCCCATGCGTTGGACGATCGCCACCTCCTCGGCAGGGTTGGGGTAGTCCACCAGCACCTTCATCAGGAAGCGGTCCCGCTGGGCTTCGGGCAGCGGATAGACGCCGTCGGACTCGACCGGGTTCTGGGTGGCCATCACCAGGAACGGATCCGGGGCGGGGAACGTCTCGCCTGCGATCGAGATCTGGCGCTCGGCCATCACCTCGAGCATGGCGCTCTGCACCTTGGCGGGGGCCCGGTTGATCTCGTCGGCGAGCACGAAGTTGGCCATGATCGGTCCGAGCTCGATGTCGAAGGTCTCGGTGCTGGCTCGATAGATGCGGGTGCCGACGATGTCGGACGGCAGCAGGTCCGGCGTGAACTGCAGCCGGACGAAGGTGCCGCCGCAGACCTTGGCCAGGGTCTCCACGGCCAGGGTCTTGGCCAGGCCGGGCGCCCCCTCGAGGAGGCAGTGGCCCCGGGCCAGCAACGACACGACCATGCGCTCGATGAGGCGGTCCTGGCCGACGATGACCCGCTTGATCTCGAACAGGGCCCGCTCCAGCGGGCGGGCGTCGTCGGCGGGGTCGAGCTGGTCGACGTCGGTCAGCATGAGATGGGCGCTCCTTCGAGGACCTCGGGGTCCGGGACCAGTAGACCACGTGTGGTGAAGGCCAAGGTAAAGGCTAGAGGCCGATTTTCCGGCGTCTGGCTGCGACACTGGGTGGTGGCTTTACACCCCCTTGCCCGGGTGTGCGCTACACGAACGTGACGGTGTGGAGGTGACCCCATGCGACTCCTGGTGGTCGACGACGAGGTCGATCTCGTCGACGCGGTCGCGCGCGGGCTGCGCCGGGAAGGCTATGCGGTCGACGTGGCCCACGACGGCGAGGCCGCCCTGGAGAAGGCCCGCCTGAACGACTACGACCTCATCTGCCTGGACATCACCATGCCCCGGATGGACGGCAGGGAGGTGGTGCGGCGGCTACGGGAGGACCCGCCGCAGACCCCGCCCCGGGTCCTCATGTTGACGGCGCGCGACTCGGTGGAGGACAGGGTGTCCGGGCTCGACCACGGCGCCGACGACTACCTGGTCAAACCCTTCGCCTTCCCGGAGCTGGCCGCGCGGATCCGCACCCTGTTGCGGCGAGACGGAACGGGTGGGGGCGCCGAGATGCGGGTGGGCGAGCTCTGCCTCGACGATCGCCGCCACCAGGTCACCTTCGGCGGCGAGCCGGTCTCGCTCACCGCCAAGGAGTTCGCGCTGCTGCGGTACTTCATGGCTCACGCCGGCAGCGTGATCAGCCAGGAAGAGCTGCTCGAGCACGTGTGGGACGAGAACGCCGATCCGTTCACCAACACGGTGCGGGTCACGGTCGGGACCCTGCGCCGAAAGCTGGACGCGGTCGGGCGCGGGAGCGTGATCGAGACCGTGGTGGGGCGGGGCTACCGCTTGCTCGAGGAACCGGTGGCGCAGTGAGCGGGCCCGGCCGGCGCTGGCCTCGATGGGTGCGGTCGATCCGGTTCCGGCTGACGATGACCTATGCGGCCGCTCTGTTCGTGGTGGGGGCGCTGGTGCTGGGCGGGGTCTACGCGGGACTCAGCCGCGCCCTCGACGACGAGCCCGTGACCCGACGGGTCATGACCCGGGGGTTCGTGCAGCTCGAGGACGGGAGCGTGGCGGTCACCCTGGCAGAGTTCGAGGGGCAGTTCCGGTCCTTCGAGACCCTGGTGAACGAACGGGCCCTCGAGCAGCTGCGGACCTGGACCATCGGCGGGCTGGGGGTGGCGTTCCTGGTGAGCCTGGCGGTGGGCTGGCTGGTGGCCGGCAGGGCCCTGCGGCCCATCGACCACATCACCGACGTGGCGCGCGACATCCAGGCCACCGACCTGAGCCGGCGCATCGCCCTGGACGGACCCGACGACGAGCTCAACCGGCTGGCCACCACCTTCGACGACATGCTCGGCCGCCTCGATCGGGCCTTCGAGAGCCAGCGCCGCTTCGTGCAGGACGCATCCCACGAGCTGCGCACCCCGCTGGCCACCATCCGCACCAACCTGGAGGTCGCGCTCGCCGACCCGGGTGCGACCGCCGCCGACCTGCGCCAGACCGCGGAGATCGTCGACCGCTCGGCCGAGCGCATGGGTCACGTGGTGGACGACCTGGTGGCGTTCGCCCGCAGCGAGATGCCCGAGCGCGAGCGCTCCCCGGTCGATCTGACCGCGCTGGCGCACGAGGTGGGCGAGGAGTTCGCCGGATCCGCGGCAGCCAACGCCGTGGAGCTGGTGGTGTCAGGGACGGCCGATCGACGGGTCCGGGGCGACGCCGCGACCCTCCGGCGGGTGGTCGCCAACCTGGTGGCCAACGCCGTCGAGTTCGCGCCTGCGGGATCGACGGTGCGCATCGCGGTCTCCGACCACGACGACGGGATCCGGCTGGAGGTCAGCGACCAGGGCCCGGGCATCGATCCGGCCAACCGGGACCTGGCCTTCGCCCGGGGCTGGCGCAGCCAGGCCTCCCGGCAGCTGCGACCGAGTGGCAGCGGCCTCGGCCTCACCATCGTCCGCCAGGTCGTCGAGTCCCACGGGGGCCGGGCCCAGGTGGAGGACACTCCGGACGGCGGGACCACGGTGGCGGTGGAGCTGCCGGCCGCCCCGGTGCCGGCGCGAGCTCCCGAGCCCGTCCATCCGGCCCGGTAGAGGACCGGCCGGCCTGAGCCGGCTGGCTCATCCTGGAGGGCCGGCGGTGGAATCGGTTCAACCTCGCGGCCAGGCGCGACGAGGCCTTCCCCGTGGAAGACGCGGCGACCCCCGAAGCCGTGCCCGAGCCCGCCGCGCCGGACCCGGGCGGCCGTCGCGCCGTTCTGCTCGCCGGCGCCGCAGCGGTGCTGGGCGGCGCGTGCCGGGACTCCGAGGAGGCCGGCGGATCCGAGCCTGCCATCCTGGCCTACGCCGATGAGGGCGATGGGCCCCATGTCCCGCAGCTCGAGCCCCGAGCCGACGGGGCCTGGACCGGGGCCGAGGACGACTCCCTGCACACCGTGCCGCCGGGATGGAA
>JBFINV010000235.1:0-4110 GCA_041611015.1 Acidimicrobiales bacterium
ATCGGCAACGCCTACTCCGACGAGATCCTGCTTCACGCCAGGCTGTCCCCGGTCAAGCGCACCGGCCAGCTCTCCGACGACGAGATCGACCGGCTCTACGAGGCCACCCAACGGACCCTCACCGAGTGGACCGATCGGCTCCGGGCCGAGGCCGGTGACGGCTGGCCGGAGAAGGTGACCGCCTTCCGTCCCGACATGGTGGTGCACGGCAAGTACCGGGAGCCGTGCGCGGTCTGCGGCACCGAGGTGCAGCGCATCGCCTACGCCGAGAACGAGGTGAACTACTGCCCCCAGTGCCAGACCGAGGGACGGGTCCTGGCCGACCGGTCGCTGTCCCGGCTCCTGAAGGAGGACTGGCCCAAGACCGTCGAGGAGCTCGAGGGCTTCCGCTCCTGACGATCTGTGAGAACAACTTCTCCGATCTGTGAGAAGAAGTTTGCGCCAATTTGTTCTCACAGATCACTGGGGGTGGGTGGCCTCCCACGCGGCGTCGGTCCACCAGCGGAGCTCTGACACGTCTTCGCGTCCCCTTAGGGCCTGGTCGATCGCCTGGGCCAGCGCCTGCCGGTCGGGGGCGTCGGACAGCCCGAGCAAGCGCCCGGTCCCGTGGATGGTGCGACCCACGTGGACGGCCCAGCCACCGGTGGGGCCGGGCACCACCACGATCAGAGCGATCCGGCGGCCCACCCGGGCGTCGAACGCCACGCCCTCTCCGAGCTCGTTGATCTTCCCGCACCGGTGACCGGCATCCCCCAGGCCGGCGATGATGTCCTCGGCCAGCTCTCGGGCCGCGGCCGGTGAGTCGAAGGTGGCCACGGTGTCGGGGGGTGGAGGCTTGGCCACGTCACCAGGCTCGGCGTCAGACCAGGCCGAGGGCCTTCACCGTGTCGCGCTCGGACACCAGCTCGGCGGCCGAGGCGTCGATCCGGGTCCGGCTGAAGTCGTCGATGTCGAGGTCACGCACGATCCTGTAGTTCCCGCCCGCGCAGGTCACCGGGAACGACGAGATGACGCCCTCGGGGATGTCGTAGGCGCCGTCGGACGGGACAGCCATCGACGTCCAGTCCCCCTCGGGGGTGCCCATCATCCAGTCGCGCATGTGGTCGATGGCGGCGTTGGCGGCCGACGCGGCCGACGAGGCGCCCCGGGCCTTGATGATGGCCGCACCCCGCTGCTGCACCGTCGGGATGAACACGTTCTCCAGCCAGTCCTGGTCGTCGACGGCCTCGGCTGCGCTGCGCCCGCCGACCTCGCAGTGGAACAGGTCGGGGTACTGGGTGGCCGAGTGGTTGCCCCAGATCGTCATCTTGTGGACGTCGGTCACCGGCACGTGCAGCTTCTGGGCCACCTGGGTGAGGGCCCGGTTGTGGTCGAGCCGGGTCATGGCCGTGAAGCTCCGCGGGTCGAGGTCGGGCGCGGCGGACTGCGCGATCAGAGCATTGGTGTTGGCCGGGTTGCCGACCACCAGCACCTTGACGTCCCTGCTGGCGTGGTCGTTCAGGGCCCGCCCCTGGGGTCCGAAGATGCCGCCGTTGGCCTCGAGCAGGTCGGCTCGCTCCATGCCCTCCTTGCGGGGCATGGCCCCGACCAGCAAGGCGTAGTCCGCGTCGGCGAAGGCCACCTCGGGATCGTCGGTCTTGACCACGCCGAGCAGCAGCGGGAAGGCGCAGTCGTCGAGCTCCATGTGGACGCCGTCGAGGGCATCGAGTGCCGGGGTGATCTCGAGCAGCTGGAGGATCACGGGCTGGTCGTCACCGAGCATCTGCCCGCTGGCGATGCGGAACAGCAGGGCATAGCCGATCTGGCCGGCGCCGCCGGTGACCGCGACACGCACGGGACTCTTGCTCACGGTGCTCTCCTCGGTGGGGGCGATGCGAGCGAGACCCTAGTGGCCCCGACGACGAGCGGGCACCGTTAGATGGCCTTGCCTTTTCGCTAGATCCTCTAACACGGTGGTGCTAGCGTCCGCGACATGACCGAGCACCGTCGACTGGCACAGCAGCACCTGGTGCCGCACTTCACCAAGGGGGCCGCCTGGCGGCGCGACGACCTCATGGTGATCGAGCGGGGCGAGGGCTGCTACGTGTGGGACACCGAGGGCACGATGTACCTCGACGGGCTGGCCGGGCTCTTCTGCACCAACATCGGGCACGGTCGCAGCGACCTCACCGCGGCTGCGGCCAAGCAGATGGACCAGCTGGCCTTCTACCCCACCTGGGGGACCGCCAACCCGCCGGCCAGTGAGGCCGCGGCGATGATCGGCGAGGTGGCGCCCGGCGACATCGAGGAGGTCTTCTTCGTCAGCTCCGGGTCCGAGGCCGTCGAGTCCGCGCTCAAGCTGGCCCGCAGCTACCACCTGGCCCGCAACGAGCCCGACCGCTACAAGGTCATCGCCCGCGAGTGGGCCTATCACGGCACCACCCTCGGGGCCCTGGTGGTCACCGGGATCCCGAGGTTCCGGGAGCCCTTCGCTCCGCTGCTCTGGGACGGGGTTCGTCACGTCCGCAACACCCTGGGCGACGCCGTCCCCGAGGGCGGCACCGCTGCCGATCTCGCCAGCGTGCGGGCCGTCGAGGACGCCATCGTGGCCGAGGGGCCCGAGACCGTGGCCATGGTCATCGCCGAGCCGGTCCAGAACGGGCGCGGGGCCCTGGTGCCCCCGGAGGGGTACTGGCAGGAGCTCCGTCGGGTCTGCGACCGCCATGGCGTGCTCCTGTGCGCCGACGAGGTGATCTGCTCGTTCGGGCGGCTGGGGCACTGGACCGGCAGCGAGCGCTTCGGCGTGGTCCCCGATCTCATCACCTTCGCCAAGGGCGTCACCAGCGCCTACCAGCCCCTCGGTGGGGTGATGGCGCGCCGGCCCGTGATCGACACCATCTGGGACTCGCCGGTGGGGGCGTTCGTCCACGGGTCCACCTTCGGCGGTCACCCGGTGGCCACCGCGGTGGCGGTGGCCAACATGCGGGCCTTCCGCGACGAGCACGTCTTCGAGAACGTGCTCACCCACCAGGAGACCATCGGCGCCGGCCTGGCGGCACTGGCCGACCAGCACCAGTGCGTCAAGGAGGTCCGGGGCACCGGCTACCTGCACGCGGTGGAGCTCATGGCCGACCGGGGCCAGCAGCGGGAGCTGACGGCCGACCAGGCGAAGGCCCTGCAGGGTGGCGTGCTCGCCGGATTCGTCCGGGAGGCGCAGCTGCTGATCCGACCCGACGACCGGGGCGCCACCATGCTGGTGATCTCCCCGCCGCTGGTGGCCGACGCCGCGGTGATCGCCGATCTGCTCGCCAGGCTGGACCAGATCCTCGACCGGACCGACCGCTGGCTGTCCGCCAACCCATGACCGACGTCCTGGGCGCCCTGCACGAGGCAGCGCGGCGAGCGCCCGCTCGGATCGCGCTCGCCGACGACGACGTGCGCTCCCACGCCGCCGCCCGCCGGCTGCACGCCGAGGGGCTCGCCGACGCGTTCGTGATCGAGGACCCCGCCTCGTGCCTCACTGACGCCGCCCGAGCCGTCGCTGCGCAGCTGGGCGACAAGGTCGACCTGGACGACCGCATGGACGTGGCCGCGCTGCTGGTCCGGACCGGCGACGCCGATGGTGCGGTCGGCGGGGCCACCCGTCCCACCGCCGACGTCATCCGGGCCGGCCTCCGGGTGCTGGGCACCGCGCCGGGTATCGCCGCGGTGAGCAGCTGCTTCCTGATGGTCATGCCCAGTGGCCACGCCCTGGTCTACGGCGACTGCGGGGTGCTGCCCGACCCCGACCCGGCCGAGCTGGCGGACGTGGCCATCGCCAGCGCGCGCACCTTCGAGCAGCTCACCGGGGAGGCCGCCAGGGTGGCCATGCTCTCGTTCAGCACCAAGGGCTCGGCCAGCCACCACCGGGTGGACAAGGTCATTCGGGCCACCGAGCAGGTCCGGCGCCGGGCCCCCGCGCTGGCCGTGGACGGCGAGCTCCAGTTCGACGCGGCCCTGATCCCCGACGTCGCCGCGGTGAAGGCCGCCGAATCCGAGGTCGCGGGTCGGGCCAACGTGCTCATCTTCCCCGACCTCGACTCCGGCAACGTGGCCTACAAGATCACCGAGCGCCTCGGCGGGGCCACCGCG
>JBFINV010000236.1:0-4103 GCA_041611015.1 Acidimicrobiales bacterium
CCAGCTCGGTGCCGCCGGGCTCGCGTGTGAGCAGGGCGCCGATCCGGTCGGCCAGCAGCCGCGCCTGGGTTGACTTGCCGCTGGCGTCGCCACCCTCGAAGGCAATGAACACCGGGGTCACACGCGAGCCTTCTCGTGCGGCTCGGCGTCGGTCCGGAACAAGGTCCGCATCGAGGCCCAGGCCAGGGCTCCGGCAACAAGCATGATCACCGAAGCCAACCACAGCGTGACCCGGACCCCGGGGATGAACACGTCGAGGCCGAACACGGTGATGTCCTTGTCGAACCATTCCTCGGACAGCCCGTTGAGCAGCACCGCCAGGGCCGGTCCCACGGCCAGGGCGATGATCAGGCACAACCGGATGAGGGTGTAGAGCGAGGCGAAGATGCGCCCCCGCAGCTCGTCCTCGACGGTCTCGTGCAGCAGGGTGAACCCGAGGACATAGATGGCCCCGGCGAACAGCCCGAGCAGCGCCACCAGCAGCGATGCCGACAGCAACGTGGTCATCGACGCCCCGAGCAGGAGCGAGATGCCCGCCCCGAAGACGGACACCACGAACATGCGGGCCTTGAGCATCCGCTTCTGCCCTGCGGTCACCGCAATCACCCCGACGGCCACGCCGAAGCCCAGCGCGATCTGGAGGGTGGCGAAGCCGTCACCGGGATCCTCGCCCAGCACCACCTCGGCGAACACCGGACCCAGGGGGATCAGCATCCCCCCGCCGATGAGCCCGGTGGCCAGGGCCACGTTGACGGCGCGGACGACCGGGTTGATGAAGATCGTCTCCCAGCCCTCTCGCAGCTCCCGCAGCGTGGCCATCAGATCGACCCGGCGCCCCTCCACCGACTGGCGCCGCTCGGCTCGGGTCCGGCTGGGCAGGGTGATCCCCCAGATGAGCAGGGCGGAGAACAGGAACGTCAGTGAGTCGATGTAGAACGCCAGCGCCTCCTGATCGGCCCGGAAGTTCTCCGCCCCGGGCCAGCCGGCCACGGTGTCGGCCACGTTCGCCAACCCGAAGAACAGCAGCGACGCCACCGGGATGGTCCCGTAGGCAGCCACCAGCGACAGCGAGTTGGCCGTGGTCAGGCGGTGCTGGGGCACGATGTTGGGAACCGAGGCCTCCTTGGCCGGGGCCCACAGCAGGGTGAACAGCTCCAGCACCAGCGAGGCCACGACCAGCTGCCACAGCTGGTCGACGAACGGCAGGGCGGCCAGGGTGGCGGCCCGGGCCAGGTCGCAGACGATCATCACCTGCTTGCGGTTCCAGCGGTCGACCAGCACCCCGGCCAGTGGGGCCAGGAACAGGCCGGGGACGATGCGTGCGGTCATCACGAACGACACCGCAGCCTCCGGGGTCCCCCCGCCCACCCGCGCCGCGGCGACCACGATGGCGAAGAACCCCAGCCAGTCGCCGGTGGCCGACACCACCTGCACCACCCAGAGCCGCCGGAAGTCCGCGTTGATCAGGACCCGGTCGGCCAGACCCCGCGGGGCCGTCCGGGGCGACGGCTGCGCGGAGGTGTCGTCGCCGGTCACCGGCCGAATGGTACTGGCCGGCTCGGGAGGGACCGTCAGCCCCCTGGCTCGGTGGCGGGTTCGGCCGAGGACCGCTCCTGCGACGTCGCCGCCGCCTTCTTCTTCGCAGCCTTCTTCTTCGTGGCCTTCTTCTTGGCCGGCGCCTTCTTCTTCGCCGCCGCCTTCTTCTTCGAGGCCTTCTTCGCCGGGCCCTGCTCGCGCCGCAGCTGCAGCAGCTCCATGGCCCGCTGGTCGGTCAGCTCCTCCACGGTGTCGCCCTTGCGCAGCGATGCGTTGGTCTCGCCATCGGTCACGTAGGGGCCGAACCGTCCGTCCTTGACCACCATGGGCTTGCCGCTCACCTCGTCGATCCCCAGCTCCTTGAGCGGTGGCTTGGCGGTACGGCCACGGCGCTGCTTGGGCTGGTTGTAGATGGCGACGGCCTCGTCGAGGGTGATGGTGAAGAGCTGCTCCTCGGACTCGATGGTCCGGCTGTCCGAACCCTTCTTGAGATAGGGCCCGTACCGCCCGTTCTGCGCGGTGATCTCCTGCCCGTCCTCGGGATGGACTCCCACCACCCGGGGCAAGGAGAGCAGCCGGAGCGCCTGGTCGAGGGTCAGGGTCTCCAGGCTCATCGACGAGAACAGCGACGCGGTCCTGGGCTTCTCCTCGCTTTCGACCAGCTCGCCCAGCTGCACGTAGGGCCCGAACCTGCCCGACTTGGCGAACACGGTGAGGCCGGTCTCGGGGTCCACGCCGAGCTCCCGGTCGCCGCTGGGGGCCTCGATGTAGCGGATGGCCTCGTCAACGGTCAGCTCGTCGGGGGCGATCTCGTCGGGGATCGACGCGGTCTCCTCGCCCCGCTGGACGTAGGGCCCGTACTTGCCGACCCGGGCCACCACCATCTCGCCGTTGCTGTCCACACCGAGGGGAATGGAGTTGATGGCGCGAGCGTCGATGTCGCCCAGGCGCTCGGACACCTTCTCCTTGAGACCGGGGCTGTCGTCGTCGCCGAAGTAGAACTGGCGCAGCCACGGGATCGACTCCTGCTCCCCCGTGGCGATGCCGTCCAGGTCGGCCTCCATGTTGGCCGTGAAGCCGTAATCGACCAGGTTCGGGAAGTGCTGCTCGAGCAGTCCCACCACCGAGAAGGCGGTGAAGCTCGGGATCAGCGCCGACCCTCGCTTCCACACGTACCCCCGATCCTGGATGGTGCCCAGGATCGACGCGTAGGTGGACGGGCGGCCCACCCCCAAGTCCTCGAGCCGCTTGACGAGCGACGCCTCGGTGTAGCGCGCCGGGGGTTGGGTCTCGTGGCCGACCGCTTCGAGGTCTCGGGCCTCGAGGGCGTCGCCCTCGGCCATCGGGGGCAGGGCCCGCTCCGCCGGGTCGGCGTCGGCGTCGACCTCGTCGGTGTCCTCCACGTACACCCGGCGGAACCCCTGGTGGGAGATGACCGTGCCCGAGGCTCCGAACTCGGCGTCGCGGCCGTCTGCGGCCGTCCCACCCAGGCGCACCTGCACCGTCTCGCCGCTGGCGTCGGTCATCTGGCAGGCGATGGTCCGCTTCCACACGAGCTCGTAGACCTCGGCCTCGCTCTTGACCACCTCCGACCGGACCTGATCGGGGGTCTTGAAGACGTCGTCGGCAGGGCGGATGGCCTCGTGGGCCTCCTGGGCGTTGCGGACCTTGTGCTGATACCGGCGGGGGGCGTCGGGGAGGAAGGCGTCGCCGTAGCGCTCCCTGATCACGTTGCGGGCCGCGGCCACCGCGGTGTCCGACAGCGTGGTGCTGTCGGTGCGCATGTAGGTGATGTAGCCCTTCTCGTACAGGCTCTGCGCGGCGCGCATGGCCATCGCCGCGGACATCCGCAGCTTTCGGCCCGCCTCCTGCTGGAACGTCGAGGTGATGAAGGGCGCTGCCGGCGAGCGGCGGTAGGGCTTGGCTTCGACGGAGCGGACCTCGAAGGAGGTGTCGGCCAGGCCCGCGACCAGGGACCGGGCTCCGGCCTCGTCGAGGGCGACGACATCGGCGCTGGCGAGCTTGCCGTCCTGGCCGAAGTCACGACCTCGGGCCAGCTTCTTGCCGTCGACCTGCACCAGCGTCCCGCCGAAGTCGCGGGGCCCGTCCTCGTCGGCATCGGGGTCGGCCACCGTGAAAGTGCCGGTCACGTCCCAGTACGAGGCGGCCACGAACGCCATGCGCTCCCGCTCGCGCTCGACCACGATCCGCGTGGCAACGGACTGCACCCGGCCCGCCGACAGCCGGGGCATCACCTTCTTCCACAGCACGGGCGAGACCTCGTAGCCGTAGAGCCGGTCGAGCATCCGCCGGGCCTCCTGGGCGTCCACCAGGCGCCGGTCGATCTCACGCGGGGCCTCGATGGCGGCCTGGATGGCGGCCGGGGTGATCTCGTGGAACACCATGCGCTTCACGTCGACGCCCTCCGGCGGGCTGAGCACCTCCAGGAGGTGCCAGGCGATGGCCTCGCCCTCGCGGTCCTCGTCGGTGGCGAGATAGAGCTCGTCGGCCTCGGCCATGAGCGACTGCAGGTGCTTCAGGTGGTCCCGCTTGTCGCTGTTGACCAC
>JBFINV010000237.1:0-4098 GCA_041611015.1 Acidimicrobiales bacterium
AGGGGCCCCGCCCGAGCGAACAGCCGGCGTGGGGCAGGGGCCCCACGCCTCGGTGGAGGATGGGGTTGGGGCCCCATCCGGGCAACCAGCCCAGCATTGCCGTTGATATTGGCGGCACGTTCACGGACGTGGTGCTGCTGGATCACACCACGGGCCAGGTCGTGGTCGAGAAGACCCTGACCACGCCGGCGAACCCGCTCGACGGCGTACGGATCGGGGTGAGCCGGCTGCTGGCTCGGGCGGGGGTGTCGCCGAGCGACGTCAACCGACCCATCGTCCATGCCACCACCTTGATCACCAATGCGCTGATCGAGGGCAAGACCGGCAGGGCGGGTCTGGTCACGACCACCGGGTTCGGGGACACGCTGCTCATCCGGGACGAGCACCGCTACGACATGTACGACCTGCAGATCGAGTTCCCTCCACCACCGATCCCACAGGAGCTCACCTTCGAGCTGGCCGAGCGCACGGCGGCCAGCGGCGACGTGTTGGTCGAGCCGACGGCCGAGGATCTCATGTCGCTCACGGACGCTCTCGGCCGGGCCGAGGTCGAGGCGGTGGCGATCTGCCTGCTCAACTCCTACGTCAACCCGGGAAACGAGCACCTGGTCGCCGAGCACCTGACCCGGGAGCTGGGGGTTCCGGTCTGCGCCTCGGCCGACATCTCGCCTCAGATCCGCGAGTACCCGCGGATGAGCACCGCTGCCTGCAACGCGGCCACCATGCCGACCATCGGCCCCTACCTCGACGAGCTGGAGAAGTGGCTGTCCGCCGAGGGGTTCGGTGGCTCGGTGTTGATGATGCTGTCCAACGGCGGGGTGGTGGCCGCTGCGGACGCGGCCCGAGCGCCGATCCGGCTCGTGGAGTCCGGGCCCGCGGCCGGGGCCCTCGCCGGCAGCTGGTTCGCGAGGGGCCACGACGAGGACCGGCTGCTGTGCTTCGACATGGGTGGCACCACCGCCAAGGCGTGCTTCGTGGAGCATGGCGAGCCCGGCCTCACCACCACCTTCGAGGTGGCCCGGGCCTATCGTTTCAAGAAGGGTTCCGGGTTCCCGGTGTCGGTGCCCTCGGTCGATCTGGTCGAGATCGGCGCCGGGGGCGGGAGCCTGGCTCGGGTGGACCAGCTGGGCCTGCTCAAGGTGGGGCCGGATTCGGCCGGGGCCGACCCAGGACCTGCCAGCTACGGCATGGGCGGCACCGAACCGGCCGTGACCGACGCCGACGTGGTGCTGGGCATGCTCGACCCGGCGGCCTTCCTCGGCGGCGACATGCCCCTCGATGCCGGCGCCGCCCACGCCGCGATCGCGCCGCTGGCCGAGGCCCTGGGCCTGGGGCTCGTGGAGACCGCCGCCGGTATCCACGACGTGGTCAACCAGAACATGGCCGCGGCGGCGCGCATGCACGCCGTCGAGACCGGGGTGGACCTGCGGGGGGTGACCATGCTCGCCTTCGGGGGCGCGGGTCCGGTCCACGCCTGCGGCGTGGCCGAGCTCCTCGAGGCGCCGAGGGTGGTGTACCCGGTGAACGCCAGCGTGCTGTCGGCGTTCGGGAGCCTGATGTCGCCGGTTCGGATCGACCTGGCTCGCTCCAAGCCGGGTCTGCTCGACGGGGTCGACGCCAGTGAGCGTGACGAGCTGCTCGACGAGCTGCGCGCCGAGGGTCGCCGGGTCCTGCTGGCGGCCGGGGTGCCAGAAGAGGCGGTCCGGTTCCGGTACGGGCTCGATGCTCGCTACACGGGACAGGGCAACGAGATCACGATCTGGGTCGGCGAGGGCGCCGCCTGGCCGGGGTCGCCCGACTCGGTGCGCCAGGAGTTCGAGGCCGAGTACCGCCGGATCTACGGGCTCACCATCCCCGACGTCGCCATCGAGGCCGTCACCTGGCGGGTCAGCGCCATCGCTTCGCCCGCAGATGTCGCCACCGGGCTCGACGCCGACGGCCCGGGGGAGCCGGCTCCCACCCACCACCGCCCGGTCACATTCGATCGGGGCGTGGCCCCGATCGACACCCCGGTGACG
Organism: Acidimicrobiales bacterium; assembly: GCA_041611015.1. Classification (GTDB taxonomy): domain Bacteria; phylum Actinomycetota; class Acidimicrobiia; order Acidimicrobiales; family UBA8592; genus JBFINV01. Next base: position 2,019 of record JBFINV010000237.1, read on the forward strand.
GCCCGCCGAGATCTCGGCCCCGGCGCGAGCCTGAGCGGCCCGGCCATCATCGAGGAGCGGGAGACCACCATCGTCATCCGCCCGGGGTGGCGGGTCGCGGTGCAGCCCGACGGCAGCCTGCTCGCAGTGCGGGAGCGGTGACGATGGACCCGGTTCAGCTCGAGATCCTGTGGCAGTCGCTGATCTCCACGGTGAACGAGCAGGCCCGGGCCCTGCAGCGGGCCGCCTTCTCCCCCATCGTTCGCGAGGCCGGTGACCTCGCCAACGCCTTGTTCGACCGCCGGGGCCGCATGGTGGCCCAGGCGGTGACCGGGACCCCGGGCCACATCAACTCCCTGGCCATCGGGGCCGCCAACATGTTGGAGGAGTACCCGATCGACACCCTCGAAGAGGGCGACGTGCTCATCACCAACGACCCGTACCGCACCGCCGGCCAGCTCCTCGACGTGACGGTGCTGGTGCCGGCTTGGCGTGACGGAGCCCCGGTTGCCTTCTTCGGCTCCACCATCCACCACACCGACGTGGGCGGCTACGGGATCGGAGCCGGGGGCCGGGACGTGTTCGAGGAAGGCCTGTGGATCCCGGTCTGCAAGCTGATGCGCCGGGGCGAGCGCAACGACGACGTCTGGCGCTTCATCCTCTCCAACGTCCGCCAGCCCGACCACATGGCGGGCGACCTGCACGCCCAAATGGCGTCCGGGGAGGTGGGGGCCCAGCGACTGCGGACGCTCTGCGACGATCACGGGCTCGACGACATCGAGGCCCTCGCCGACGAGATCATCGAGCGCTCCGAGGCGGCCACCAGGAACAGCATCCGGGCCCTGCCCGAGGGCACCTACGACGCCGCGGCGGTCCTCGATCTGGCCGACGGCAGCCGCGTCGACATCGTCTGCTCGCTGCGGGTCGACCCGGACTCGGGCACCATCACGGTGGACTACGAGGGTTCCTCGCCGGCGAGCCCCTGGGGCATCAACGTGGTGAAGAACTACACCCACGCGTACACCACCTTCACGGTGCGGTCCGTCCTCAACCCGGAGATCCCCAACAACCACGGGAGCCTGGCGCCAATCGAGGTGCTGGCGCCCGAGGGCTCGATCGTGAACGCGGTCAAGCCTCAGCCCGGCACCGCCCGCCACGTGGTCGGCATGTTCTTGCCCAACGCCCTGCTGAAGGCCCTGGCCCAGGTGGCCCCCGAGCAGTCCATGGCCGAGGGTTCCGGGGCGGTGTGGACCATGCAGGTCAACGGGACCAACCCCGACGGCAGCCCCTTCATCACCGCCATGTTCACCTACGCGGGCGGGGTCGGGGCCCGCGCCACCAAACCCGGGCTCGACGCCTGCTCGTACCCCACAGGGGTGTCGGCCGTGCCCATCGAGGTGGTCGAGGCCTCGGCGCCGGTGCGGTTCCACCGAAAGGCCCTGCGGCCAGGGTCCGGGGGCGCCGGCGCCCAACGTGGCGGCTCGGGACAGATCATCGAGTTCAGCGTGGACACGGACCGGCCGTGGCAGCTCAACGCGGTCACCAGCCGCCTGGCGGAGCCGCCCCAGGGGGTGTTCGGCGGTGAGCCGGGGGCCCCGGGTCGATTCGAGGTGAACGGCGAGGCGGTGGCCACCCAGACCCGCATCACGCTGGCCCCCGAGGACGTGGTTCGCCTGGAGCTCCCGGGCGGGGGCGGCTACGGAGCGCGGCCGTGATGGGCCGGCCCGCTCCCCGCGCGCCGGTCCGGGGCGCCTACTGTTGCATGCTGCAGACGGGAGGGCCGTGAGCACAGAGACCATCCTCACGCGCGAGACGCTGGCGAGCCTGGACGCGTCGGTCGCCGACGTGGCCGAGGCGGCCACGTTGCCGCCCGAGCTCTACACGTCCGAAGAGTTCCTGGCCTTCGAGAAGGAGGCGCTGTTCATGCGCGAGTGGCTGGCCGTGGGCCGAGCCGAGCGCATCCCCGAGCCGGGCGACTGGTTCACGGTGATGCTCATGGACGAGCCGGTCATCGTGTTGAAGGACAAGGCGGGAGATTTGCGGGCCATGTCAGCCGTCTGTCAGCACCGGGCCATGCAGGTCTGCGAGGGCGAGGGCAACG
>JBFINV010000238.1:0-4014 GCA_041611015.1 Acidimicrobiales bacterium
CGACGGCGAGGTGCTCGCCGAGGCCCCGACGCCCACGCCCACCGGCGCCACTGCGACCTCCGTTCCGACGGCGACCCCGAGTCCGACCCCGACTCCGACCGCGGGCGCCACCGCTACCGCCGGCCCCACCAGCGAGCCCCAGCCGGGCCCGGGGGGGTGCACTGCGGGCCTCGCCGGCGACCCCACCGCCACCGTCGAGGCTCCCGCCGATCTGGACGGCGACGGCGCCCTGGACCTGGTCACCACCTACGTTCTGGCGGACGGCAGCTGGCGGCTGCGGGTGGACACGTCCGCGGGGGAGTCGCTCGACAGCACGCTCGACATCCTGCCCGGTCCGGAAGTCGTCCGCCCGGTGGGGAGCGTCGACCTGGACGGTGACCCTGCCTCCGAGGAGCTGCTGGTGGTGGTGGGCGCGGGCGCGGCCACCGACCTCGTGGCCCTGTTCACCCGCGACCGCTGCGACCTGGTGCAGGTCACGGCCGTCGGCGTGCCGATCACGTTCCCGATCGGGGCCAGCATCGGCGCGGTGGGCGGGCTGGAGTGCGTCGACGAGGACGGCGACGGCGCCATCCACTCCATCGTGGCCTGGTCGGGGATCGCGAACTTCGAGGCCGGCGAGGGCGTGTACGACATCGACGGCGTGGTGTACGAGCTGACCGGGGCCTCGCTGGAGCCGGTGGGGAACCGCACCCTCCAGGCCCAGGTGGGCCAGGCCGACTTCGTGTACGGGCAGCTCAGCTGCGGGACGCTGAGTCTGTGAGCAGGACCGCAGTGGAGCGCATCCGGCGCTCCAGGAGGTGCTCGAGCGCCCGGGTGGCGAGGTGGTCGACCTCGGTGGCCGCCGGACCCGGGGGCTCGTTGAGCGCCGCGCCGAGCTGGCCGCCCAGGATCTGCTGCAGCAGGACCACGGCGCGCTCGCTGACCGCGACGCCCCGCCGGTGATCGGGGCAGACCAGCCCACCGTCGAGCTCGGAGAACGCCACCAGCGGTCCGGGGGCCCCGCACTGCACGCAGGCGTCGACCTGGGGGCCGGCACCCTCCAGCGCCAGCAGCTTGAGGAAGAACCCGGCGGCGACCAGGGCGCTGTCGTCGGCAGCCAGCGCCTTCAGCGCCCGGAGCAGCATCTGGTACAGCTCGGGGGCGGGCTCGTCGGGCAGGGCCACCTGGTCGACGGCCTCGAGCATGGCCACCGCCTTGGCCAGCCGATCGAGGTCCTCGCGGATGACCCGGAAGTGGTCGATGGTCTCGACCTGGGTGATCAGCTGGAGCTCACCCCGGCCCTCGTGGAGCTGGAGGGCCACGTGGCTGGTGGGCTCGAGGCGGGAGCCGAACTTGCTGCGGGTCTTGCGCACCCCCTTGGCGACGGCGCGCACCATCCCCCGCTCCGGGGTGATCAGCACCACGATGCGATCGGCCTCACCGAGCTTGTAGGTCCGCAGGACGATGCCGTGGGCCCGGTAGTACCGACTGGCCCGGCTCATGCCCCGATCCTACTGCCCCCACCGGGGCTCAGAGTCCGCCGAAGCGCCGGGACCGGGCCTGGTACTCGCGGACCGCGTCGTAGAGCGACTCGCGCGTGAAGTCCGGCCACAGGCTGTCGAGGAACAACAGCTCGCTGTAGGCCACCTGCCACAGCAGGAAGTTCGAGATGCGGGACTCGCCGGAGGTGCGGATCACCAGGTCGGGATCGGGCATCTCGGGGTCGTAGAGGTGCCTGGCGATGGCCCGCTCGTCGATGTCGGCGGCAGCCACGCCCGCCTCCACCAGGCTCCGGACCGCGTCGACGATCTCGGCGCGCCCGCCGTAGTTGAACGCGATGGTGAACGTCATGCGGCGGTTGTGGCGGGTCAGCTCGACCGACTCGTCGATCACCCGGAGCAGCCCCCGCGGCATCCGCCAGTTGCGCCGGCCGATCGAGCGGATGCGCACGTCACGCTCGTGGAGCTCGTCTCGGCGGCGCCGGAGGGTGTCGCGGTTGAAGTTGACGATGAACTTCACCTCCGGGCGGGGCCGGCGCCAGTTCTCGGTGGAGAACGCGTAGACGGTCACCCACCGCACTCCCAGCTCCAGCGCGCCCTCGATGCACTCGAACAGCGCGTCCTCGCCGCGCATGTGACCCTCGGTGCGCTCGAGGCCGCGCTCCTGGGCCCAGCGCCCGTTGCCGTCCATCACCACCGCCACGTGGCGGGGGACGGCGTCGGGATCGATGCCCAGGTCGGCGACCGTCCGGCGGTCGAAGGGCGGCGTGATCACGCCCCGGACGGTACTGGCTGGTGCCCTGTCCGCGAACGCTCGTGGTGTCGACGGCGAGCCAGGATCGTCCGACTGCCGGGGCGCATCGACGAAGGAACCCTCGCAGCGGGTTTCGAGGAGACCGAACGCAGGCAGCGGCGGTCCTGGACGCCGGAAGAGCGCGAAGGTTCGTGGACAGGGCACGAGGGCCGTCGGGCATCACCGACGTGCCGGGTGCCGCCGCGTACCCTTTTCGGGCATGCAGGCGCGGCAGAGCGACTGGGTGGACGCCATCCGGTACCTCCGCGGGCTCGGGCGACCGAGGCGGCACCGGATCGAGTTCCTGGTGCAGGCCGTCGCCCTGCTGGTGCTCGCCGTGCTCACCGTGCTCGCCGCGGTGGCCCAGTTCGGCTGAGCACCGGCGGCGGGGAGCGAGCGTGGCGGCAGACCGTTGGCGCGCCACTACCGTGGCGGCCGTGAACGCCGACGAGGTGGTCGCCGAGCTGGAGGAGATCACCGCCTGCCTTCCCGGCGGAGGCCGCCGCCGGCCGGGGCAGATCGAGATGGCCCGGGCGGTCACCCAGGCCATCACCGACCGGTTCCACCTGGTGGCTCGGGCCGGCACCGGGACCGGCAAGTCCCTGGCGTACCTGGTGCCAGCGGTGATGAGCGGGCGCCCCGCGGTGGTCGCCACCGCCACCAAGGCCCTCCAGGACCAGCTCGCCGACAAGGACCTGCCGTTCCTGGCCGAGCACCTCCACTTCGACTGGGCGGTGCTCAAGGGCCGGGGCAACTACGTCTGCAGGCAGCGCCTGGCGGAGCTGGCGAACGACCGCCAGCTGGCCCTCGAGGGGGTGGTTGGCGCCGACGTCGACGCCGAGATCGACGGCATCGTCGAGTGGGCCGAGACCACCGTCACCGGCGACCGGGCCGAGCTGCCGGTGGAACCCAGCCCGGCCGCCTGGGGCGCCCTGAGCGTGACCAGCGACGAGTGCCCCGGCATGGCCCGCTGCCCGTCGGGCTCGACCTGCTTCGCCGAGGCCGCCCGGGCGGCAGCCGCGGAGGCCGACCTGGTGGTGGTCAACACCCACCTGTACGGCATCCACCTGGCCAGCGAGGGCGCCATCCTCCCCGACCACGACATCGCGGTGATCGACGAGGCCCACCAGCTCGAGGACGTGATCTCGGCCACTGCCGGGCTGGAGCTGAGCGGTGGCCGGCTGGCCGACCTGGCCCGGCGGGCCAAGGGCATCATCGCCGACGACGAGCTGGTGGCCAGGATCGGCGACGCCGGCGCCGAGCTCGACGAGGCCCTCGCCGGGGCCGGCGACGGCCGGCTGGCACTGGGGCCGGACTCGCCGATCAGCCGGGCCCTGGGCCGGGCCCGCGACGGCGCCGACCGCCTCCTCGCCGCCCTCCGCAACGTGCGCGGCGACCTGGACCTCGACGTGGCCGCCCGCAAGGAGCGGGCCCAGCAGGCCGCCACCACCCTGGTCACCGAGATCGACCACGCCTTCGCCGTCACCGACGGCGACGTGGCCTACGTGGCCGGACCACCCGGCCGACCCAGCCTGCGGGTGGCCCCGATCGACGTCGGGGAGACCCTCCGCCAGTCGCTGACGGACCGGGACCGGATCATCATCATCGACGAGGTGCAGAAGCTCCCGTCCCTGCTGGACGAGGTCCAGGCGATGATGGACCGGAACCGCACGCTGCGCTTCATCCTGACCGGCAGCTCGGCCCGCCGACTGAAGCGGGGCGGCGTCAACCTGCTGGCCGGTC
>JBFINV010000239.1:0-4010 GCA_041611015.1 Acidimicrobiales bacterium
CAGGCGGGCCGCCAGCTCGACCGCGCCGGGATGGGCGTAGGTCCAGATCGGGAAGTAGCCGAGCTGGGCCGCCTGCTTGCCGGCCGCGTCGGCCAGCTCGGCTCGGCCGTGACCCACCTGGGTCACGAACAGCCCCGCCAGGCCGTCGAGGTAGCGCTTGCCCTGGTCGTCCCAGACGTAGCAGCCCTCGCCGCGCTCGATGATGCGGAGCCCGTCCACCGCGTGGCCGAGGCTGCTGAAGTGCCCCCAGAGATGTCGGTCGGCCAGCTCGGCCAGCTCGGCGTGTTTCATGCGGGCACCCCCGTGTCGTGACCGGTGCTGATTCAACACCTTCGGGCCCGATCATGCAACTGATTCGCTCGTCCAGCTGCGCTGAATCCGAGCGATCGGTGGTTTCGATCCACTTGATCGACGCACGCAAACGCACCAAGCTGGGCGGCGGGGTGGGACCACCGCCCTCGGAACCGTCCGACGCGTGGCCACGAAAGGGAGCCAGGGATGCTCGAGGACAACTTCATCGGTGGGAAATGGTGTGCCGCACGCAGCGGCGCCACCGACAAGGTGGTGAACCCGGCGACGGGCGAGGTCATGGGCGCGGTGGCCTCCAGTGACACCGAGGACGTCGATGCCGCGGTGCAGGCCGCCGCCGAGGCCTTCGGGGAGTGGTCCGATCGCACCCCGCGCCAGCGCAGCGAGATCCTCCACCAGGTGGCGGACGTCGTCGCCGAGAACGTCGAGGAGCTGAGCCGGCTCGAGTGCCAGAACGTGGGCAAGCCGGTGTCGATCATCGAGTTCGAGATGGACCTCACCGTCGACAACTGGCGGTTCTTCGCGGCCGCGGGCCGGTTCCTGGAGGGCAAGGCGGCGGGCGAGTACGAGCACGGTTACACGTCGATGATCCGTCGCGACCCACTGGGCGTGGTGGGGTCCATCGCTCCGTGGAACTACCCGCTGAACATGGCCACCTGGAAGCTCGGCCCGGCCCTGGCTGCCGGCAACACCGTCGTGCTCAAGCCCAGCGAGCTCACCCCCTACACCGCGCTCCGGCTGGCAGAGCTGACCCAGGACATCCTCCCGCCGGGCGTGTTCAACGTGGTCTGTGGCCAGGGCGAGACCGCCGGCGTGGCCCTGGTGGAGCATCCCGACGTCGCCATGGTCTCGCTGACCGGCAGCGTGGCCGCCGGCAAGGCCGTGGCCCGGGCCGCGTCGGACTCGCTGAAGCGGGTCCACCTGGAGCTGGGGGGCAAGGCCCCGGTCATCGTGTTCGACGACGCCGACGTCGAGGCCCTGGTGGCGAACCTGAAGGAGACCAGCTTCTACAACTCGGGCCAGGACTGCACCGCCCCGTGTCGCGTCATCGCCGGCTCCCGGATCCACGACGACGTGGTTGAGGGGCTCACCGAGGCCGCGTCGTCGGTGGTCACCGGGGATCCGTCCGACGAGAGCACCGAGATGGGCCCGGTGGTGTCGGCCGAGCAGCTCGAACGGGTGTCGGGGTTCGTCGACCGGGCCCGCGAGGCCGGCGCCGAGGTCACGGTGGGCGGCCAGGGGCGCGACGGTGGCGGCTACTTCTACGAGCCGTCGATCGTGGTGGGTGTCGGCCAGGACTCCGAGATCGTCCAGCGCGAGGTGTTCGGCCCGGTGGTGACGGTCCAGTCGGTCCCGGACGAGGAGACCGCACTCGCGTGGGCCAACGACGTCGACTACGGGCTGGCCGCCAGCGTCTGGACCCGTGACGTCGGCCGGGCCCTGCGCATGGCGAAGGCGCTGCAGTTCGGTGCGGTGTGGGTCAACGACCACATCCCGGTGATCTCCGAGATGCCCCACGGCGGCTTCAAGCAGTCCGGCTACGGCAAGGACATGTCGATGTACGCGGTGGAGCACTACACCGAGCTCAAGCACGTGATGGTCAAGCTGGACTGAGCGGGTCGTCAGGCCGGCGTGGGATCCCGAGGAAGACGGTTCGATATCGCTGGCCCGTCGTCGGACGAGACGATGAAGCGCGTTTCTACTCGCTGCGTCGCGAGCTCTTGGCGCCCGCAGCCCGACATATCGTTGATGGCGTGGCAGGCCGGAGGTTGGTGGGGCTCGTTGCCGGGGCGGTTCTGCTGTTCGGCCTCGGGTGCACGGCGCTACCGGTCGGCAGCGGTGGCGTGGACGGGCCGGTGATCTACTCGGGTGAATCGCCCTTCGGCGGCGGGGAAGACGCCCAGATCAGTGGTGTCATCACGCTCGAGGGCGAGTGCCTCTACTTGAGCTCCCTCGATGATCCGGCGCTCAGGTATCCGGTGGTGTGGCCACGCGGAACGCAGTGGCAGGAAGACCCCCCGGGCGTCGTCCTGCCCGACGGCCACGTTGCAGTCGTCGGCGATGTCGCGACAGGTAGCGGTGGCTACCACCACCCTGAGGATGTGGAGTCGCGCGCGGACGCAGACGGGGCGGAGCTCGCTGACAGGTGTGCGGACGGCCCGAGCCGGGAGGTGGCCATCTTCAACCCTGGTAGCGACGTCAACCTGGAGTTGTTGCCGTTCGAGGACCCACGGCTCTTCGGCCTGTGTGAAGACATGATCGCAGACTTCGCGGAGGGCGAACCGGGGGCGAGCTCCACCGAGGAGGAGGCAGTCGCCGAGTTCGTGGACGCAAACTGGGTGCTCAGAGGGCTCGTTGTCGAGGATGGGAAGATCTACCACCTGGGCGAGCAGGTCGGGACCTACGACATCATCACGCTGCCCGAGGACACCTTGGCCGTCGAGTCGGCGGAGTGGTGCTACCCCGTCGAGTAGCTCCCGACAGCGCAGCAGTCCCAAGGGTTCAGACGGCGTCTGAGGCTGGGGCCGGGGTGCGGGGGCCGAGGATGTCACACCGCCTCTCTACTGTTGGCTGTATGGAAGCGGCGGTGCTGAGAGAGGGGATCGATCAGCTCGAGGCTCTGGATCTGGGGGCCCTCGATGGGGCCGGGGTGCTGGCGCTGGTCGACGACCTGGAGTGTCAGGCTCGGCGGCTGCGGGCGGCGCAGCTGGCGGCGATGGCCGAGGTCGACCGGCGGGGTCTGCACCGTACTGATGGGCACGCCTCGGCCAAGGTCCTGGTCCGCTACCGGGGCCAGCTGCCCGGCGGAGAGGCCCTGAGCCGAGAGAAGACCATGCGGGCGTTGCGTGAGCTGCCCCAGATCGCTGCTGCGTTGGCGGCCGGCGAGGTGGGGGCGGCGCAGGCGGACCTGGTGGGCCGGATCCATGCCAACGGTCGGGTCCGGCACCTGATGGCGCCCGAGCAGGCCCGCTTCTTGGGTTGGGCGCAAAGCCTCCCGTATCGGGTGTTCGATCTGAAGATGCGTGAGTGGGAACGACTGGTCGACGCCGACGGTGCGACGCCGGCCAACGAGCGCCGCCACGACAACCGTGACGTCAAGCTGATCCAGGACCCCATCGAGCTGGGCTGGTCGCTGATGGGCTGGTACGCGTGTGCCCAAGGCGCCGCGATGCGCGACATCTTGGACCACTACATCGAAGCCGAGCTGCTGGCGGACTGGGAGAAGGCCCGAGCCGAACACGGCGACGCCGCCTGCGAAGCCCACCTCCCCCGCAGCGGCGCCCAACGCCGCGCCGACGCCCTCTGGCAACTCTTCCAAGACGCCGCCAAATCAGAAGGCTCCGCAGTGCCGGTGGGCTGGGTCCACAACATCGTCTGGTCAGCGGAGGCCTACGAGGCCATGTTGGCCCGCCTCGACGGCGCCGACCCCCAACCCGTCGATGTCGAGGACTACACGTGCCAGACCATCGACGGCACCCCCCTCGAACCCCTCGAAGCCGCCGCCGGCAGCCTCGTCAACAAGGTCCGGCGGGTCATCGTGGACGCCAAGGGTGAGGTCATCGACCTCGGTCGGGCCCGCCTCTTCACCGGCGCCGCCCGCCTCGCGGCCCAACTCGCAGCACCCACCTGCATCTGGCCCGGCTGCGAAGTCCCCGCCAGCCGCTGTGAGATCGACCACCTCCACCCCCACAGCGACGGCG